>JAQBWJ010000335.1 GCA_027625215.1 Candidatus Poribacteria bacterium | reverse complement strand
CTTCCGGGAGACGAGAGAACGACTCCTATCATCCTTCGGTGAACGAGATATCGTCAACGGAGTAAGTCCTAACGTTTTTCAGGTCGAAAACGCCGTAGAGTCCTTCCAGCACTCGATTCATCCGGTTAACACCTCTAATTCCCGTTAACCCGTTCAAAGATGTCCGCCGTGCCGCTCCAAAATCGCGTCGATGGAGTCGTCGTGGACGCCCGCCATCCGCGCGAGCGCGTCCGCCCACACGCCCTTGTCGCTCTCGTCGATCTGAATGACCGTTTCGAGCACGTCCCGAATCGCGCCGTTCGGGCCCACGACCTGCCCGTCGTTGTCCGCGACGATGAAGTCGCGGTCGTGGATCGTCACCCCACCGATCTGAATCGGCTCGCCGACACGGTGCGCTTCGGTGCGATAGGCGGAGTCGGTCGGCGCGGTGCCTGTCCCGAATACGGGAAACGACCCGCGTTTCAGCAACGCCCTCCGCACTTTTCGCAAGTCTCGGTCGTCCGCTTCCTTGCCCAGCGCGGCTTTCAACGACCGCCGTGAGCGCTTGTCGAACTTCTCATCCCGAAAATAGCCGTCAATCTGGTTCGTGTCGCGGATGGGCCCATTGATGACCGCGCCCAACGAGCCGTAAGACATGGAGATCGCCGTCAACAACCCGCCCCAGACGCCGCCGTTCTTGCGCTCGTTCTCGTCGTTGGAGTTGTACGCCTCGCCCGTCGGTGTGTTGACTACCAGCACGTCGCCCGGTTGGATCGTGCGGATGAGCGACACTTCCCCCGCGTACGGGTTCGCTTGATACTCCGGGTCGTGGGGATTCTGCACAACGCGAAAATCCGCCGTATGCGCGACCCCAAACAGCCGCCGACTCGGAACCTGCTCCGACCCGCACAAGTACCGAATGTCCAACGGCAAGTAGTAGTGCGCTCCACCCGGCGTCTGAATGCCAAGTCGGTCGAGGCTGTCGCTTGCGTACGCGGAATTGATGATGGACGCGGCAAACCGCATCCGCCGCTCCTGCATCAGTTCGTCGTAGGTAATCATCGCGTGTTCTTTCCCGTCTCAATTCGGTCCAGCGTGGCGACGAGGTGAAATCCACGCGCCTCATATTCCATTTGGACGATCTGCGGCGGCGTTCCGGTGGCGATATTGCGCGACTTGACGTGCAGCAGCAACGGTTTATCGCCGCTGACCAAGTTGTCCGTCAGTAGGTCGGACTGCCGTTTGTTTGGGTCTCCTTCGATCAGGTCGAACGTCACGTTGACCTCCCATACAATCCCCTCGTCCGTCCGTAGATTGCGTCGTCGTTCCGCAGTTGCGCGCCAATACGCGCCCTTCGCGTCAAGGACGAAAACGAGCGTCGGCGTCGCGCCAAAATCATGGAGACGCCAAGCGGTGTACGCAGTGAAAATCGTGTGCGTCGGTTCAACCAACGTCTGCGACCAACCGCGTTCGCCTTCGAGCGAATAGTCGGCGCGCCGTTCCCTCTGCCGATACGTTACGGTCGAGTATTCCTGAAACTTCGCCTCGTCACAACGTTTTTCATAGCGCGTCGGGAACCCGCTCTTCGGGTCGATGGTCGAGATGAAGCGGTTTTCGACTCGATAGATTCTCGACGGCAGTTTCGTCGTCCAGGCAAGCGCGTCGAGCGTCACCTCATTCGGTGACGGTCGAGTGTAGTCGTACGTCGCCTCGACAACCGTCCACCGCCCCCATTTCACGCTGTAGTGCAGCGATTCCCTCTCAGGCAGCCCCCACGTTTCGGCGGCGCACAAGACGGTGACGCAAACGAGCATCGGCAGTAAGATCAAAGTTCGGCGCATGGTGATAATCGTAGTCTCGATTCCGTCGAGCGAACAGGCGAACGGCGGTTGGAAACGCGCGCTTCCGCGAACATAATTGGAGAACGAAACGCGCTCGACGGTTCATTGGTTTATAGAGCGATTCACACAAGACGGAGAGCCATTGTGAGCGAAAAGGTACGCATCGAGACGGACAGTTTCGGCGAAATTGAAGTCCCTTCAGACCGCTATTGGGGCGCGCAAACTCAACGCTCCTTAGAAAACTTCAAAATCGGCGACCAACACATGCCGCGACCCATGATCCGCGCGATGGGCTTGGTGAAGCAGTCTGCCGCCGAGGTGAACGCAGCGCTCGGTCAACTTGATCAAAAAGTCGCCGACTCGATCCAAAAGGCGGCGCAGGAGGTGATCGACGGGAAGTTGGACGATCATTTCCCGCTCGTTGTCTGGCAGACGGGCAGCGGCACGCAATCGAACATGAACGTGAATGAGGTCATCTCGAACCGCGCGATTGAGATGCTCGGCGGCGAAGTCGGCAGCAAGAAGCCGATCCACCCGAACGACCACGTCAACAAGGCGCAATCCACGAACGACACGTTCCCGACGGCGATTTACGTCGCCACCGCCGAACAGATGGTGCATCACTTGAAGCCATCGTTGGAACGGTTGCGCGATGTGTTCGCCGAGAAGTCGCGCGCGTTCGACGGCATCATCAAGATCGGACGCACCCACCTTCAGGACGCGACCCCGCTGACGTTGGGACAAGAGTTTTCGGGGTACACGGCGCAGTTGGATTACGGCGTGAGGGCGCTCGACCGTGTGTTGCCGCGCGTCTGCGAGTTGGCGATGGGCGGCACCGCCGTCGGGACGGGGATCAACGCGCACCCGGAGTTCGCGGAACGCTCCGCCGCCGCGCTTGCCAAACGGACAGGCATCCCATTCGTCACCGCGCCCAACAAGTTCGAGGCGTTGGCGGCGCACGATGCGTTGGTGGAAGTCTCCGGCGTGTTGAAGACGATTGCGGCAAGCCTCCACAAGATTGCGAACGACATCCGCTGGCTGGCGAGCGGTCCCCGCTGCGGCATCGGCGAGATCTCGATCCCCGAAAACGAGCCGGGCAGCAGCATCATGCCGGGCAAAATCAACCCGACGCAGGCGGAAGCGTTGACGATGGTCTGCGCTCAGGTGATCGGGAACGACGCGGCGGTCGCGTTTGCGGGGGCGTTGGGCAACTTCGAGCTCAACGTCTACAAGCCCGTCATGATGCACAACGTCCTCACGTCGCTGCGGCTGTTGGGGGATGCGGTCGAGTCGTTCCGCGTCAACTGCGCCGTCGGCATCGAGCCGATTGAGGAGCGGATTTCAACGCTTGTGGAGCAATCGCTGATGCTCGTCACCGCGCTTGCGCCGCACATCGGATATGACAACGCCGCGAAGGTGGCGAAACAGGCGCATCACGAGAATAAGACGCTGCGGCAGGTCGTATTGGAATTGGGTATGCTGGACGAAGCGACGTTCAACGAGGCGATGCAACTCGATAAGATGGTGCGTCCGTCGGCGGGGTGACCATCCCTATTCTGGAGCCCGGCATTGATCTATCGGAAACGAGCATTTCCGCGAACCTACGAACATCGTCCACCGATCCCGTTGATCGTCGCGGCGACACTCGTCGGAACGGTTGCGAAACCACTGGGTGTGCTGACGATCATGATGAACTCTCCCCACGAGTTGGGTGGCAACCTGCGGTTAATCCTGTTTGTCGGCTCAGCGCTTGTGTTCGTCTCTCTTACGTTCATATTGGCGCTCGGAATGGTCGTCGAGCACCTGCGAGGGCGTACGATTTCTTGGGTGCTGTACGCCGTATCCGTGTTGGGGTTCGCGTGGATCGACTACATGCTGTTCGCCGCTTCATTGAGCTTACTGCACTGGTTGCCGATACCGCTCTATCTCGTTGAGGTGGGAAGCATCGGCTACCTGATGGCAAAAGGACGGTCGTTCTTCCCCAAATCGGTGATCATCTATGTGTCCGCATTTAACACCGCATTCACGATGTTGGTCGGATTCGACACTGTGTTGATCGAACATACTTCGCCATGGGTGCTCATCATCGTGGTGTTGCGCGTCGTGCCACTTTGGCTTGCATGGCGTATTACACGAGTCGTACCCGAACCCAAACCACGACGAACAAGCGAAGAGTCTTTCATATAAACAAAAACGGCGAGGATTCAGCACCCTCGCCGTTTTTCGTGTGATTGTCGTCTCGAACCTTACACGACGACGGAAATGTCCACCGGCGGACGCAGTTCCGCGCAAACCGACACAGCCTTGTGGACGCGATGGTTCAAGAAGGCGTCCATCAGCGATTTGTCTACCTGTCCGTCACCGTCGTACGCCGTGAACGCTTCCTGCTGGATCAGGTGGTCGAAGCGCGGACCCCACTTACGGGTGCCGAGCCGCGCCGTCGTGGAGCAGTTGTCCACCATGTAGGACACGCCGTTCGCGTGCATGTAGGGGTTCAGCGAATCGACCGCC
>JAQBWJ010000334.1 GCA_027625215.1 Candidatus Poribacteria bacterium | reverse complement strand
CTCTTGGATGAACAAGGTATCTATGATGAAGACATGCCGCTTTTTCAACCACCCGCTCGTGAAACGGCGCGACTACAAACGTTGTCTGCCGACCAGCAACGCCTGTTAATCAAGAACTCGATCAGTCCGCGCCCGCTTCACAAAACCCTGACATTGTTGGATGCGATCAACAAAGCGAACTCCCCACAGTTTGATTCGCACGCAAGGCTCGCGCTCGCCAAACAACTCGTCGCTTCGATCGGCAATCTGCAGTTCGGACCGGAAGTTGGAATCGGGTAGCTTAAGGAAGACGCTCCGGTTGTTCGCTTGTGGATGCAAGGCATTAAGGAAATGGCTTCCGACCTCGAATCGTGTCGTTACGTTCCCGTCACATCCTCATCGGCGATCCTAGGGGACGCTAGGCATCTTGGCGGACTGATTGAGCCCGCTTCGATAGACGCCGTCATTACCTCTCCTCCCTATCCTAACGAGAAGGATTACAGCCGAACAACCCGTCTCGAAGCGGTGTTGCTGGGCTTTATGTCCACTCAAAAGGATTTGAAGCAACACAAACAGCAGTTCGTCCGATCGAATACGCGAACGGTCTATAAGACGGATACGGATGACCGATGGGCAGCCGATTTCCCGCGCGTGCAACAACTAGCCGATACAATTGAACAGCGCAGAATCGAACTCGGTAAAACTTCAGGCTTCGAGCGGCTCTATTCGCGGGTTGTTCGTCTCTATTTTGGGGGTATGGCGCGCCATTTGGAGGCGTTGAAGCCGTTTTTGCGTCCCGGCGCGCAACTCGCCTACGTGGTGGGAGATCAGGCGTCCTATTTCCGTGTGATGATCCGTACCGGCGAGATTCTGGCAGAGATTGCCGAAACGCTTGGATATACGGTTCTCGGTATCGATCTGTTCCGAACACGATTTTCGACGGCAACGAAAGAAAATCTACGCGAAGAAGTCGTGCTTCTGCGATGGGACGGCGAACGATGAAGCGGTCGCGGATCAATGTCGTAGACCAACTCGATGACGACACCGGCGGTCGCGCAACGAATCGGTACTCGCAACTGATTGAGGATATTTTCTTCGCCAAATACTCGATGGGCGATACGATCGTGCCGTTTGAAAGAACGGAGATCGAAAACACCGCCGCAAGACTCGGAATCGCGCTTCCCAAGAATCTCGGCGATGTGGTCTATTCGTTCAAATATCGAACGTCGTTACCGGAGAAAATACGAGCCACCGCCCCTGAAGATCAGTCGTGGGTTATCTGCAACAAAGGTAGATCAAAGTACGCGCTGGAATTGAGAACGCTGTCGAAGATTCGTCCTGACGAGCTGCTTCCGAAGATCAAGATACCGGACGCGACGCCGGGCATCGTTGCGCGTTACGCCCTCGATGATGAACAGGCTCTTCTGACCAAATTGCGCTATAATCGGCTCATCGATACGTTCACGGGTGTCACCTGCTATTCTATACAGAATCACCTCAGAACAACCGTCGATCGTATTGATCAAGTTGAAACCGACGAAATCTATGTCGGTGTAGACAAACGGGGCGCTCACTATGTCTTTCCAGTGCAAGCAAAAGGCGGCAACGATGTCATCAGCGTTGTTCAGATTGAGCAGGACATCGCGCTTTGTCATCAGAAGTTCCCCGCGCTGGAATGCCGCGCAATAGCCGCTCAATTCATGGCGAATAATGTGATCACCTTATTTGAGTTTGGGTTTGACGACGAGGAAATCGTCAAACTGGCGGAACGGCATTACGTGCTTGTTCCTCCTGAGACCTTGACCGACGAAGAACTGCTCCGCTATCGAACTCGACCTTTGGATTGAGAACTGCCTCTATGTCGATGGAAGTCGTGACCGACGTGACGCGCCAGATGTTGCTGGTCGCCTTGCTGGTCGCCTCTCCGGTGCTGGTGACCGCGCTGGTGATCGGGCTGATCGTCAGCATCCTCCAATCCGTCACGCAGATTCACGAAATGACGCTGACCTTCATCCCGAAGATTCTGGCGATTGTCGGGATGCTGCTCCTGCTGCTCCCCTGGATTTTGCGAACGCTGGTCGATTTCACCATTCAATCGTTCAACTCAATGAACATTTACATCAGCAACGGCATCACGTTTTAACGGCTATATGAACGCTCCACCGTACGACATCGCAACGGAACGCCTTGCCGTCCTCGCCGAAGGATCGTTCGGCGTGCTGGAGTCGAAACTCGCCGCCGCGATGCTGCGCTACCGCTCCGACCGAATCGTCTGCGTGATCGACAGCGTGAACGCGGGGAAACGGGCGGCGGAAGTCGTCGGGGTCGGAGGGGAACTCCCCATCGTTCCGAGCCTTGAGTCGGCGGCGCGCTTCCAACCGACGGTGCTCGTGCTCGGCATCGCCCCACCCGGCGGACAGTTGCCCGACTCATGGCGCTCTTTGATCGCGGACGCCCTCAAGCGCGGCTGGCACATCATGAGCGGGATGCACCAATTCCTCGCAGACGACGCGGAGTTTTCCGCTCTCGCCCGACGGACCCACGCGAAGATATGGGACGTGCGCCGCCCGCCTGCCCACCTGCCCATCGGGACGCAGCGCGCCAAGTCGATCCGGGCGCGACGTGTCCTGACGGTCGGTTCCGACTGCCGCACCGGGAAGATGGTGACGACGCTCGAACTGAACGCGGAGGCGCGTCGGCGCGGGTGGAACAGCGCGTTCTGCG
Organism: Candidatus Poribacteria bacterium; assembly: GCA_027625215.1. Taxonomy (GTDB): domain Bacteria; phylum Poribacteria; class WGA-4E; genus JAQBWJ01. The sequence continues at coordinate 1,628 of JAQBWJ010000334.1, read as the reverse complement.
CGACGGGACAGATCGGGATGATGATTTCGGGCGCGGGGATGGCGGTCGATGCGGTCGTGTCGGACTTCATCTCCGGCGCGACGGAGGAGATTCTGTTGGAACGCGCGTCGCACGGCGCGGAGTGGCTGTTTGTCGAGGGGCAGGGTTCGTTGATCCACCCGGCGTACTCCGGCGTCACGCTGGGGCTGTTGCACGGATCGCTGCCCGATGCGATGATTTTGTGCCATCAGCCGTCCCGAACGACGGTCGCGCGGCAGGAGCTCCCGATCCCCTCGCTGTCCGCGTTGATCGACGTGTACGAAACGGCGGCGGGGTGGCTCCATGAATCGCGCGTCGTCGGGATCGCGCTGAACACTTTTGATTTGAGCGAATCGGGCGCGGCGGCGGCAGTGAAACAGGCGGAAGACGAAACAGGTCTGCCCGCGACCGACCCCGTGCGTTATGGCGTCGCGCCACTGTTACAGGCGTTGGAGGAACGGGCATCGTGAATATCGAACAGACCGTCGTGAACCTGCAACTGCGCCACCCGTTCCAAACAGGGCGCTCCGCCGCCGAACCGACGCGGCGCAACCTGCACGTCCGCATCGGCGCGGGCATGGGCGAAGCGGCTCCGACGCCTTACTACGGCGAGACGCTCGAATCGGTGCAGAACGCGGTCAATCGGTACGCGGCGGTCTTGAAGAACGTGGATGAAGACGCCCCCATTGAGCGCGTCGCCGCCCTCATGAAGACGACGCTCGGCGGGAACGCCTCCGCCCGCGCTGCGATAGAGTCCGCCCTGTGGGATCGGCTCGGCAGGCGGCTGAATGTGCCGCTCCACAAGGTCTGGGGCATCGACGGCACGACCATCGCCCCGACCTCCTACACGATTGGGCTGGACTCGCTCGACGTGATGCAGGAGAAGGTGCGTCAGGCGGAACCGTACAAGATTCTCAAAGTGAAACTCGGCACGCCGTACGACATCGAGATCATCCGCGCGATCCGCGAACTGACCGACAAGCCGATCCGCGTCGACGCGAACACGGCATGGTCGCCCAAGAAAGCGGTGCGCCTATGCGAGCAGTTGGCGGAGCTCGGCGTTGAATTGGTGGAGCAGCCTGTCGCGGCGGACGATTGGGACGGGTTGAAGTTCGTCCGCGAGAACTCGCCCATCCCCATCATCGCCGACGAGAGTTGCCGCACCGCGCAGGATATCCGTCGGTTGGCGGGCTGCGTGGACGGCATCAACATCAAACTGGCGAAGTGCGGCGGGGTGTCCGAAGCGCTGACGATGATCCGGCTGGCGCGGGTGTTTCAGATGCGCGTCATGGTCGGCTGCATGATCGAAACGTCCATCGGGATCGGTATGATGGCGCAACTCGCCGCGCTCGCCGACTACGTGGACTTGGACGGACACCTGCTCATCGTGAACGACCCCTACCAAGGTCCCGCGCTGACAGATGGCGCGTTCACGCTTCCCGACGCGCCCGGCATCGGCACGCGCTACCGCACCGGCACATAAGGTCGAATAAACCTGTCTTAAAAATTACGACTCATGTAGCCTCATAGGTGAAGGGGTAAGTAAATCTTGTCATTCTGAACGTAGTGAAGAATCCCGGAACGGCTGACGTCGGTGGTCTTCGGGATTC
>JAQBWJ010000333.1 GCA_027625215.1 Candidatus Poribacteria bacterium | reverse complement strand
CACCGAGAGAAAAACGAGCAACAACAACTCATTTGGGGCTTAAGTTGACACCAATGCCGGCGGTCGCCCTCTGAATTTCTACCCGCCCATCTTGACCCGCCGATGCTCCACCAACAGGCACTTGTCCTGCACGACGAGCAACCCCGCGTCGCGCGCCTTCCGAGCCGCTTCTTCATGAACGATGCCCAACTGCATCCACACCGCCTTCGCGCCGACTTTGATCGCCTCGTCCACGATCTCCGGCACGTACTCCGGTCGGCGGAAGATATCGACCACCTCGACGGGGCGACCGATGGACGGCAGGTCGGGGTAACTCGTCTCGCCGAGAATCTCCTGCTGACCCGGATTCACGGGGATGATCTCGTACCCCTGCTCTTTCAGGTAGGACGCGACGCCGTGACTCGGACGCTCGCGGTTCGGCGACAGTCCCACAACCGCGATGGTGTGGAACGCCAGGATGCGTTTGATATCGGCGTCGCTGTTGTCCGCGCTCATGTGACGACCTTTCGCGCCGTGATGTTGATGCGGTCGGCGTTGCGCGTCGGGCGCGCGAACGACCACGCCTCGAACGCGCTCAGGTATTGAAATCCGTTGTCCTTCAACGCCTTCTTGAGCTCGTTCATCTCGAAGATTTTTTGCAGGTGCATCTCGACGTGCCGCTCGAACAGCCCGCCCTCTTTGCGAAGGAAGAAGGTGAGCTCCGTGCGGCAGATTTTGTCGTACTTGGCGTAAATGTTCTTCCAGACGTAGGAATAGTCGCCGCGATTCTCCGCGAACGTTTGCAGGTGAAAATGCTCGACAATGTTGCGCTCGGTCGTGATGTCGAAGATGAACAGTCCGTCCGGTTCGAGGGCGTCGTGGACGCGCTTTATCACCGAGTTCAGTTCTTCGTAATCGAGCGCGTAGTTGATGCTGTCGTAGAGGCACAACACCGCGTCGAACGGTCGGTCCACCTTGAAGCGGCGCATGTCGCCGACCTTCCACTCCACTGCGACCTGCTGACGCCTCGCCTTCGACTCGCCGACTTCGATCATCTCCTTCGCGCGGTCGATGCCCGTCACCTCATAACCCATCGACGCGAGCGGCACGGCAATCGAACCCGTCCCGCACGCAAGGTCAAGGACGCGCTCCGGCTTCACGTCGTAATGCTCGAACAGGTCAATCATGTAGTTCACCCAGCGTTTGTAGTCGACATTCTGCATCATGTCGTCATACGCGAAGGCGAACCCACTGTATGGAATCCGATCACTCGCCATTAATTCAACCCGCCATCTGCGCGCTACGCACCATCGCCCACCCGAACATCAACGCCCCCTGCATCCCCCACGCCGACATGCCCGGAACCAACGAGCGTGTCCGTTCAAACAGCGAGGCGTTCATCGCGCCGAGCAACAGCAGCGGCAGCACCGGCACGATCAAGTACGACCGCACCGCCACCGCGAACAATGCCGCCGTCACAATCACCGCCGTCGTCAGCGTCCATCGCTGGCGGAACAGGCGGTAGAGCATCCCGTGAAAGAACAGTTCGCCGCTCAACGGCAGCAGAAAGAGCGTCGCCGGAAGAATCAACACCCATAGCGGGTCGCCGACCTGCGCGGGGAAGTAGTGAAGCGCGCCGTCCATGTCGTTCACCGTTAGCCCGACCCGACGCGACACCCACGAGACGCCGAGACTCGCCGCGAACACAACCGCTCCCGCCGCCGCGCCCATCCCGACGTGCCGCCGCCAATCGCGTCCGTGCAACCCGAGCTCGTCGAACGTCCACCGGAAGCGGTTCGTCACCATCCAAATCGACAGCAGCCCCAACGCCGCGCCCATCGTGATGACTAGCGTCCAGACAACATCCTGATCGCTGAACAACGCCCACAACTCCTCGACCGTCGCGGACCCCTTCGGCATTCGCCCCATCGCCATCAGCAACAGGACGGCAATCGCAAAACTGCCGATCTGCGCGGTGAGGTACAGCGCGATCAAGTCGCGCGCCCGCCAGTCCGCGCGGACATGGGCGTGCAACTCATCGCGCAGGATGACGTGATCGCAGCGTCCGCACTGGGCGAATTCGAGGCTGTTTCGGTTGGAACATTGCGGGCATCGCCAGTAGTAGCGCGGCGGCACGCGCCACACGAAAAACGGGAGTCCAAGCACGCCGAGAAAGCCGATGAAGAACGCGATCTGCGTCAGTCCGAATCCGACTGTGCCCATCATCCTTTCTCCACGTCGCTTCTCAACCCTTTGAAAAATGCGCGGTTTGTCTCCGCTGGAACCCCGATTTTTGGCATTTCCCGCCGCCAATCGAGGTTCGGCGATGGTATCATTGCCGCTAACGCGCGGTCAAGAAACGCTCCCGGCAGTCACTTCATCCCGGTGCTGGGGGAAGATTGAAGATGGCTTTTGACCGTCTTGACAGTTCCTCGACTCGGCACCTAAGATCGGAAAAGACGATGGCTTCCGAAACCGTCACGATAATCGGCGTGCATCATATACCGCGCCGCTCGAACATGCGGCAAATCGAGTTGGCGCAGGGCGATTCGTTCGGTCTGTCGGTGAGCGTCGTCACGCGGCACGGGCTGCGCGTCGGGATGACGCTGACGGCGGAACGCCTGACCGTCCTACGCACGGAAGACGCTCGCGTCCGCGCGAAGGAAGCCGCGTTGAACTTCCTCCGTTTGCGCGACTACGCCGCTGGCGAGATGATCGAACGGCTCAAGCGCAAAGGGTTTGACGAGGACGCCGCGGCGCACGCTGTCGAGTCGTTGAAGACGTTGGGGTTGATCTCGGACGAAGCGGTGGCGAAGGAGCATGTGCGGTCGCGTCTGCGCTCGAAGCCGAAGGGTCGGATCGCGTTGCGGCGAGAACTGTTCCGCAAGGGCATTTCGCGCGACACGATTGAACGCGCGTTGATCACGATGGACGACCGCGACGAGCGCGACGCCGCCCTGCGCGCCGCGAGACAGCAACTGCCCCGCTATCAAACGCTGACGGTTGAAGTGCGCCACCGACGCCTCTATCACTTTTTGCTGAGACGCGGTTTTACGTACGAAACGGTCGCTTCGGTGCTGAAAGAGGTACTGACCGGCAACAAGCGCACGTAACAACTTCAAATGACGAACCACTAGGCATCATCCTGGATGCGACCGCATGTTGTCGCGCGACGATCCGATACCATACGACCCCCTGTCACCCTGAGGAGCGAAGCGACGTGAGGGTCTCTCCGAAGTCGATACGACAGATTTGGCTAGAGATTCATCGCTTGTTGCGCGATGATCCGACGCCACACCACCACCGATAATACGCTGATAACATTGATTGGGTTGATCGTGTCGATCAACATATTGAGACGTTAACCGACACGCGCAAGGGAATGAGCCACAACGATGATGACGTCACGAGAAATCCGCGACACGTTCCTCGACTACTTCCGCAAGCAGCAACACGAGATCGTGCCGAGCGCGTCGCTCATTCCGCTCAACGACCCGACCCTCCTGTTCACCAACGCGGGCATGAACCAGTTTAAAGACGTGTTTCTCGGCACGGGAACGCGCCCCTACACCCGCGCTGCCGACACGCAGAAGTGTATCCGCGTCTCCGGCAAGCACAACGATTTGGAAGAAGTCGGTTACTCGCGGCGTCACCACACGTTTTTCGAGATGCTCGGCAACTGGTCGTTCGGCGACTACTTCAAGCAAGAGGCGATCCGGTGGGCGTGGGAGCTCATCACGGAGGTCTACGGGCTGCCGAAAGAGCGGCTTTACGTCAGCGTGTTTGAAGGTGACGAGAAGGACGGCGTGCCCCGCGACGAGGAAGCGGCAGACCTCTGGCGCACCATGACGGACATCGACCCGTCCCACATCCTCTATTTCGACAAAAAAGACAACTTTTGGGAGATGGGCGAGACGGGTCCCTGCGGACCCTGCTCCGAAATCCACATCGACATGTCGCCGGGCGGCACGGCGGGCGCGGAGTTCGTCAATTCCGACTCGCACGAAAACATCGAGTTTTGGAACCTCGTCTTCATCCAGTACAACCGACAGGCGGACGGCTCGCTTCAACCGCTGCCCGCGAAGCACGTCGATACGGGCATGGGCTTCGAGCGGCTCTGCACGATCATTCAGGGCAAAAGGACCACCTACGACACGGATGTGTTCACCCCGCTGCTTGACCAAATCGGCAGACTCGCGGGGAAGGACTACCGCTCCGGCGACGAGAACGCCGTGCAAGTCCCGATGCGCGTCATCGCCGACCACGCGCGGATGCTCGCCTTCTCCATCGCGGACGGTGGACTGCCGAGCAACGAGGGGCGCGGCTATGTCCTGCGGCGGATTCTGCGCCGCGCGGTGCGG
>JAQBWJ010000332.1 GCA_027625215.1 Candidatus Poribacteria bacterium | reverse complement strand
CCGCCAAAATGCGTCCCAACCGCAGCGCGTCTTCGCAGAGTGCAGGGCGCAGCCAGTCGTCTCCCGCCGTCGCTGAGTAGCCCTCATTGAAGACGAGGTAGATCACTTCTAAAACGGACGACAGTCGCGCGTCGAACTCCTCGCCGCGCGGCGCTTCAAAGGGAACACGCGCCTCGTTCAGCGTCCGCTTCGCCCGCACGATCCGTTGAGCGACCGTCGCCGTCGGGACGAGGAACGCGCGGGCGACCTCCTCCGTCGTCAACCCGCCGATCAGCCGCAGCGTCAACGCGACGCGCGCCTCCGTCGAGAGGACGGGGTGACAGGAGATGAACATAAGGCGAAGAAGATCGTCCTCAAACGGGTCGTCTAGCGCGGAATCGAGGTCGAGGATCGCCACTTCTTTCGCCTCAACATCGTGACCGATCTGTTCGTGTTTGCGGTTCGCCAACTCGCGGCGGCGCAGTCGGTCGACGGCGCGGTTCTTCGCCGTCGCCATGAGCCAGGCGCCCGGATTGTCCGGCACGCCCGACTCTCCCCACTTCTCCAACGCCGCCACGAGCGCGTCCTGAGCGAGCTCCTCGGCGAGACCGACATCGCGCACGAGGCGGGTTAGTCCCGCAATGAGTCTTGCCGACTCAATCCGCCAGACCGCTTCAATCGCGCGATGGATGTTTTCGGTGGTCGCCACGTTGCCGCTCCCCCGTTACGTTGACTGATGCGCCGCCTGCACGCGGACCCGTTCTTCCTGTTCGCGGAGTTCAGGGGTGAACTCTTCGCCGAAGTCTTCCATCTCGAAGACGGGGCGGATTTCAACTTCCGTGCCGCCGTCGAACGGGGCGCGCTTCAACCACTCGACCGCTTCCTCCATCGACTTCACCTGCCACAACCAGAACCCGCCGATGAGCTCCTTCGTTTCGGAGAAGGGTCCGTCGATGACGGCGCGGCTGTTGCCGTCGAACCGGACGCGCTTGCCCTTCGACGTTGGATGAAGCCCATCCATGGCAAGCATGATGCCCGCCTTGACGAGTTCTTCGTTGTAGTTGCCCATCTCCGTCATCAGCTCTTCGGTCGGCATGACGCCCGCTTCGGATTCCGCACTTGCTTTGACGATGACCATGACTCGCATCTGTTCGATTTTCCCCTTCGATTCGTTTCTCGTGTGATGTCGGTCTGCGCCTGCGTCAGGACTTCTGCGTTTGTTCGAGCAGCCGCGCCTGTTTTTCCTGGAGTTCGGGGGTGAAGGCGTCGCCGAAGTCTTCCGCTTCGTAAAGCGGGCGGATTTCGAGGACACCTTCCTCGAAGGTCGAGTTGGGGCAACGCTTCGCCCACTCAATCGCTTCGTCCAGCGACTTGACCTGCCACAGCCAGTATCCGGCGACGAGCTCCTTCGCTTCCGCGAACGGTCCGTCGATCACACGACGCTTCTTTCCGTCGAACTGGACGCGCGCGCCGTAGGAACTCGGTTTCAACCCGTCTCCCGCGAGCATGATGCCCGCCTTCACGAGTTCCTCGTTATAAGCCATCATCTCGGTGAACAACTCTTCGGTCGGCGGCGCGCCCGCTTCGGTGTCGTCGGTCGCCTTGACAAAAACCATCACTCTCATTGTCGCGTATCCTTTCGTCTCGTAGCGTTCGGTGTTTGTTCGAGGGAGATGTCTCACGCCATCCCCCGCCTTCATCCTTAGCGACGAACGTGGCTCTCCGAGATCGACACGGCGGGCGAGATTTTTTCAAACTTTTTTCGAGAGCCACGAACTATCGGAGATCACGGAGGTCGGAACCGCCTCATCCTTGCCGAATTGGATGATAGGGCTTCCAGTGGCGCGTGTCACGATGGGCGAACCAGCGCCGAGATTGACGGTTCGCCAACCGCCCTGTATCCTCGTCTTAGCGTCATCGCCGCACGTCGACACTCATGTGAGGACAGACCTCGTGAAATACGCCTGCTTCACCGTCAGCCAGCCGGAGACCTCGCCCGAAGAGAGCCTGATCCAACTGAAAGACGCCGGGTACAACGGCGTGGAGTGGCGCATCACGAACGATGAAGGCGACACGTCCAAGCCGGGTTTTTGGAGTGGTAATCGGTGCACGCTTCAGTCGTCGTGGTCGGATGCGGAGTTTCAGAAAGTCGCGCGGTTGCAGCGGTCGATGGGGCTTGAGTGTCCGAATCTCGGCACCTACTTGCAGGCGAAGGACAAGGACGCCGTGGAGCGGATGCTGGCGGTCGCGCAGATGTTCGACGCGCCGTCGATCCGCGTTGGGGTGAGCGGGTATAACGGCTCGAAGTCGTATCAGGACGCGCTTGCCGAGTGCGTCGCGGAGTTCAACGCGCTTGTGCCGCTGTCGCAGCGGTACGGGGTGCGGCTCGTCGTGGAGATTCATCACGGGAACATCATCCCGTCGGCGAGCGCGGCGTATCGATTCGCGTCGCACTTCAACCCGGCGCGAGTCGGGGTGATTCACGACGCGGGGAATATGGTGCATGAGGGCTACGAGAACTATCAGATGGGGTTGGAGATACTCGGCGGGTATTTGGCGCACGTCCACATCAAGAATGCGCTGTGGTCGGCGGCGGACGGGGACGGCGCGCAGACCCGCATCTGGCGGGCGTCGTGGGCGCCGATGCGCGAGGGGGTCGTCCACATGGGCGCGCTGATGAAGGCTCTGCGAGCGGTCGGATACGACGGGTGGCTCAGTTTCGAGGACTTCTCGACGGCGCAGCCTCAGGCGGCGAGGGTGGGAGATAATTTGGCGTTTATGAAGGCGGTGGAGGCAGAGACAAGCGCTTAATCGGAACTCTTTAGACCCCGTATTGATTTTGAATAGATCAGACACCTACGAAACGAACCACTCAGACACCTTCTAAAAGTCAGACGCGACCATGTCGAGCCGATTCGATATAGTTCGTGATATTCGACCCAAACCCGTTCACCGGCGATGAATGTGACTCACGGACCCAAAACTATTTCGATCTGTTTCGTCGTGTGCTGTCTGGGCTCCTGTGACAATCATACCTGCCTTGACGGATCATATAATCATGTGACATAGGTCGTCCCGACGTTGTCTGAATCGTGGTGAGTCATACAAAGGTTGAGACAACGAAATCCCGAGCCTCTCCTCATCGTAACACATCCGACTGTAGAAACAGAGATGCCGGGAGTTTTGTCGGTGGACGACTTGACCTTACGCCTCAAGATCGGTCTTCACGACGAGCGCGAACCACCTATACAACGCCGGAGTCACCAACAGCGTCAACACAGTGGAGGTAATCAACCCGCCGATGACAACCGTCGCGAGCGGACGTTGCACCTCGCTGCCCGTCCCGGTAGCGAGGATCATCGGGACCAGTCCCAACCCGGTGGTCATCGCCGTCATCAACACGGCGCGCAGTCGAAGCGACGCCCCGATCACGCACACGTCGTCCATCGGCAACCCTTCTTCAAGCAGTTGGTTGAAGTAGGTGACGAGCACCATCCCGTTCGCAAGGGCGATCCCGAACAGCGCGATGAACCCTACCGACGCTGGGACGGACAGGTTTTGTCCGCTCACCCACAACGCGACGACCCCTCCGACCAATGCCAGCGGGATGTTCAGAAGGATCAGGATCGAGTTCCGCATCGAGTTGAACGCCGAGTAAAGCAGGATGAACACGGCGAGCAGCGTCGCTGGGATGACGAGTTTCAACCGACGGTTTGCTTCCTGCTGCAACTCGAACTGCCCGCCCCATGTGACGAGGTAGCCCGGCGGAAGCGTGACGCTCGCCCGCAACGCCTCCTGCCCGTCCGCGACGAACGATCCGATGTCCCGACCGCGCACGTTGCATTGCACCGTGATGAACCGCTGATTGTGTTCGCGGGTGATTTGGCGAGGACCGACGATCTCCTCGATGGTCGCCAACTCGCGGAGCGGGACGCGCGCGCCGTCGGGAGAGTGGATGAGGATGTTGCCGATTACGTCGGAATCGTTGCGACTGTCGAGTTCGTAGCGCACGAAGATGTCGAAGCGGCGAATGCCCTCGAAAATTTGCCCCGCTTCCTCGCCGCCGACCGCCGTTCGGACAACCTCCTGCACGTCCGCGACGTTAATCCCGTAGCGCGCCAACGCCTCGCGGTTGATGACGATACGCAACTGCGGCGTTCCCGTCACCTGATCGACCTGAATGTCCGCCGCGCCGGGGATTTCCCGAATGATGCCTTCGATCTCATCCGCCGTCGCCTTCAGCACGTCCATGTCCGCACCGAAGACCTTGATTGCGAGCTCCGCCTTTGTTCCCGTCAGCAGTTCATCGACTGCGGCGGCAATCGGCTGGGTGAAGTTCACCTGAGTGCCGGGGAAATCCTCGAAGGCGTGCTCCA
>JAQBWJ010000331.1 GCA_027625215.1 Candidatus Poribacteria bacterium | reverse complement strand
TGATCGTCGTAGACCCGGAACCCGACGAGGGCGCGCATCAGCCGATGTACCTCGTCAACCCGGAGATCATCGACGTGAGCGACGACGACGAGTGGATCGAAGAGGAGGGCTGTCTGAGCCTCCCTGAAATACATGGCGACGTGCCGCGCGCCGGGAAGATCACCGTCGTCTACACCGACTTGGACGGCAACGAGCAGACGCTCGACGCGGACGGCTGGCTCGCGCGCGTCATACAGCATGAGGTTGACCACCTGAACGGCGTGCTGTTTCTCGACCATCTCAGCCCGTTTCAACGCAGACGGCTCAAAAACCCGTTGAAGCGACTTCAAAAGATTGTGGAATCCGGCGGCGACCCGAAAGCCGAGCAAAACGCGAAGAAGAACCGCAAACCGCGAACGACGAAGGCGTAACACACATGGCGTTATCGGCGGAACTCACGCAAAAATACGAACGGCTGCAAGCGCGGCTCCGCGAGTTGGGTCCCATGCTGGTCGCCTACTCAGGTGGCGTGGACAGCACCCTCTTGGCGAAGGTCGCGTACGACACGCTTGGCGACGACGCGCTCGCCGTCACCGCCGTCTCCGAGTCGTACCCCGCCCGCGAGCTCCGCGAAGCGCGCGTCTTGGCGCGGGAGATCGGCATCCGCATGGAAGAAGTGCGCGCCTACGAGCTCGAAAACGCTGAATACGCCGAAAACGCCCCGAACCGTTGCTATTTCTGCAAGTCGGAACTGTTCACGCAGTTGGAAGACGTGACGAAGCGCACCGGCATCAAGACGGTCGTCTACGGCGCGAACCTCGACGACACGGGCGACTACCGACCCGGAATGCAAGCCGCCGGAGAGTGGGGCGTCTACGCGCCGTTGTTGGACGCGCAGATGTCCAAAGAGGACATCCGCTACCTCTCCAAAGAGCTCGGGCTTTCGACTTGGGACAAGCCCGCGTTCGCCTGTCTCTCGTCCCGATTCCCGCACGGGACGCGCATCACCGCTGAAAAACTGTCTCAGGTCGATGCGGCGGAGGACTACCTGTACTTGATGGGCTTCCGACAGTTCCGCGTTCGCCACCACGAGGACGCGGGGCAGGGCTTCGCCGTCGCGCGGATCGAAGTGCCGCCCGCCGAGATGCAGAAGTTCTTTGAAGACGGCACCCGCGAACAGGTCGTCGCCAAGTTGGAATCGCTCGGCTACCGCTTCGTGTCCCTTGATCTCAAGGGCTTCCGGTCCGGCAGCCTGAACCCAAACTTGATCCAGTTGAACCCGATCTCAAACCTCCCCCCACGCGCCCCAAAGTCGACAGCGTAAAGCGTAGCACATCCGGTCCCCCTCTCCCATCAACTCCTAACTCCTTTGGACACCCTCTCCCACCGGGAGAGGGCTGGGGTGAGGGCGGACGGGAGAGGGGTGAGGGTGGTCAACCCGCATCATAAAGAGATTCCGACTAAGTGACGACGGACACCGCGCCATCTGAAACGTCGCACAATCAGGCACGCTGTTCCTTCATCATCGTGACCGACGCGCTTCCCACCGGAGATCGTTGGAACGCGATGTGGAGGTGGACAACGGGGTTGATGGAACCCTCCGCCCGCGTCTTAGGTTTCGCGCCACACGTCCGACTTGCAAGCCTCTCTCTCGACCCATCGCTAGCCTCCCCAACCGTCCCGAACAGCCTTCACGCCGTCTTGGAGTCTGAAGCGTCCTCTGGCGTCGAAGAACTGTACGTCTTCCCCGCGATCTTCGAGTTCAACATCTTCCAAAAGCAGGCGTTCGCGGAGTCCATCGCCGCCCTGAGACAGCAACACCCGTCGCTCGTCGTCCACTACGACGACGCGGAACTCACGCACCCCCTCGTTGTCCACGCCTTCGCGGAGCGAATCATCGCGCGTTTGGCGGGAACGAACGTGTCGCCGAATCGCGTCGCGCTGCTACTGGTCGCAAGCGGACACGGCGACGATGTGAGCCGCGCAACGTCCTACGCGCTGATGCGGCTCCTGTGGGAACGCCTGAGCCTCGCGCGCGGCGAAGTCGCCTTCCTGCGCCACCCAACCCCCTTCCTCGCCATACAGTTGGAGCGTTGTCGCCGAGAGCCGTACCTGTGGGTGATCGTCCCCCAACTCTGGGGCAACGACGAGCACGCCGACTATTTGAACACGATCCTCGATGACGCGGCGAAATCCAACCCCGAAACGGATGAATGGCTCCACGTCGAGCCGTTTGACGACGACCCTCACCTGTCCGCGTGGATGCAGCAGCGGATTGTCCGGCTGTGGAACGAGAAGCGGTCTAAGTTGGAAGCCAAACAGCCGTCCGCCAAGCGGGAGCCACGTTTAACCGAAAGCCTGATCCACGCGCCGAGCGCGTCGTTCCCGATCTCGTCTCTCCCCGCAGGCGATGTGTTACCCGATCTGACCTACGGCGGCGGACTCATCGCCGAAATCCGCGAACCCGACGCCCTCGCCGCCCTGTTGCAGCGGATCGGGCTGACGGACGACCGCGTATTCGTCAAAGTGACGTGGCACGGCTACGCGCCCGGCACGTTCACCGACGCGGCGGCGTTGGACACCCTGTTGACGGCGTTGCGCGGCAAAGCGGTCATCGTGGAGGGACACACGTCCAGCCGCAACGTCGGCGACGCGGACTGGGACTGGGAGACGGAATCGCGCGATCATCGAGCGTGGATATGGCAGCAGGACGCCGAATACCGTCGAAGAACGGGCATCGACGAGGTGATGCGCCGACACGACGCGCAGTACGTCAACGTCACCGAGGCGTTTTGGGATGGACAGTGCGTCCCGCAAGACGATGTGATCGCGTTCCTGAACGAATCCGGCATCACCCTGACCGAGCCGCGACTCGCTTCGTTTGTCCCGACCGTATTCTGGGAACATCGCGGCGCGCCGTTCCTCAGTTTCGCCCGGTTCAAAGGCGCGACACGACTAGGCATCTCAAACCTGTTCGGATTGATCCCCGACCCGCTCCGCACCGAGTGGCACGGACCCAACATCACCTACTTCGCGCAAATATGCTGCGACATGGCAAAGATCGTCGGCGCGATCTTCCGCCCTTATGGATTGGTGGAATCGCTGAACGTCGCGGTGAGATGGAACCGTCAAGGGCTTTATCGAACGCGGTGGGGCAACTACGACCTCATCCCGAACCCGAACCTCGTCGCGCTGAGTCGCGGTTTCGCAACGGCAGATGTGTTGGCGAGTCGCTTGCAAGGGCAAGATATCCGTCGGAGCGCGTTCTTTGACGTTGTCGCCAACTCGCTCGGCTTCCCGGACGAAACGGCGACGCTCCCCATCTCAGACGAGCTCATTCAACGCTTCGTCTGATCCGCCAACCCTTCATACCGCGCTCGTTCCAAGTATCTCATCGAGCGACTCCAAAAACTCGCGCACATTGATCGGCTTCGTCAAGTACTTCTGAAATCCCGCCTTCAACCCTCGCTCCACGTCGCGCGGCATCGCGTTCGCGCTGAGGGCGATCATGGGAATCTCCGCCGTCTTCGGGTCTGCAAGAAGGATTCGCAACGCCTCGAACCCGTCGATGTCCGGCAGGTTGATGTCAAGGACGATGATGTCGGGGCGATGCGCCTTCGCCAGTTCGATCCCCAACTTCGCGTGCGTCGCCGACAACAGGTTCAGGTCGGGGCGCAGCGTCAGGATATTCGTGACGAGTTCGAGGTTCGCCGGGTTGTCCTCGACATATAAGACGGTATGCCCGGTCAGCACCTGCTTCGTTTCGACGGCAGTGACATCCGCCTCCTTGACGACGGTCGCGGGAAGGTCCGTCACCGGCAGTTCGATATAAAACGTGCTGCCGACTCCAACCTCGCTGTGAACGCCGATCTCGCCCTCCATCAGTTCCACGAGCCGCTTCGAGATCGCCAACCCGATGCCCGTACCTTCGATTTCCGTGTTGTCCGCGCCGAGTCGGTTGAACGGCTGAAACAGTTGGTTCGTCTGCGCCGTCGACATGCCCATCCCCGTGTCCGACACGTTGATTCGCACGCGCTTGTCGGGCAGTCCCGCGACCGACAGCGACACCTGCCCACTCTCTCGATTGTACTTGATCGCGTTCGACAGCAGGTTGAGCAACACCTGTTTCAATCGCGTGCGGTCCGCGCGGACGGCGATCGCGCTCATGTCGCTCGTGTCGTCGCGCACTTGAATCCCCGCGTCGCTCGCCATCGGGCGCACGTTGGCGAACACTTCCTCAAACACGGACTCCAGCGTCACGCTCTCCAACGAGATCGACAGCCGCCCCGATTCGATCCGCGCCAGATCGAGCACCTCGTTGATCAGTTGCAGCAGGTGCTCGCCCGCCCTCAATATCTGCCCGATCTGCGACCGCTGTCG
>JAQBWJ010000330.1 GCA_027625215.1 Candidatus Poribacteria bacterium | reverse complement strand
CCCGTTCGGCTGACGACCGACCAATACACGACATGCGGCAAACCGCGCGACATTCAACCGATTTCTCTCTCCCCCCAAGCCCGCCGTCCAGAACATTCGACGGGCAATTTTAAGGGGAGGTCATTACAGTTCGAGCGTCTTGTCGATGGTGCTGAGAGACACGGGTCCGTCGTCCGTCACATGGATATCGTCTTCAATTCGTATCCCGCCGACCCCCATGTAGTAGAGTCCCGGCTCGATGGTGACGACGTTACCAATTTCGATGAACTCGTCTCGCAACGCCAGTCGCGGGCGTTCGTGCGCTTCGACCCCGATGGAGTGACCCGTCGCGTGGAAGAACCCCTGCGGCTTGCCCTCGACGACGTGCGTCTTGAAGCCTTTGTCCGACAGGAACTGCGCGACGGCGGCGTGAATGTCTTTGCCGTTGACGCCGGGCTTCAACATCTCGATGCCGTGCTGCTGCGCCGCCAACACCGCTTCGTACTGCCGTCTCAGCGAGATCGGCGCGGTTCCGCGCAACACGGTGCGCGTGATGTCGGCGTAGTACCCGTTTTTACGGCTGCGTGGCGAACAGTCGATAATGATCGGTTGGTTCTCGTGGAGGACGCCCGTTCCCTCTTCGTGGGGGAGCGCGGTCTGTCCGCCGCTTGAAACGACCGTGTGCGTCGCAAAGCAGTCCGCTTCGGCAAGGATGCCGTGCATCGTGCGCCGGATCATCTCGCTCGTCAGCGGCTTGCCGTCCAGTTCAAGCGTGCCGTCGGCGATGATCTTCGCGCTGCGGACCATGTCGATCCCGGTTTCAATCGCCAGTTCGGTGTGCTTGACCGTGTCGACGATCTTGCCGATTTCGTCCTCATTTTTCGTCTGGCGACGCTCGAAGAACGGTTCGAGTTTGACCTCGACCTGATAATCGTATCCGCGAATGCCATCCGCGAACTTGATGTTGAAGTCGGGCGGCACGATCACTTTGTCGATGCCGAATTCGCGCAGGAGGATATCGACCACCTCTTCGGTGCCCGGCATCTTGCTATACTTTTCCTGCGCCATCTTCCAGTATTGAACCAACGGGAGCACTCGGTCCACTTTTGCGGTCGCCCGCGCCCGTTCGAATTCCAAGTTGCCGATTACAACGACTCGCTCGTCTGCCGTCTCCAAGTAAATGAAGGCGTCCGGCGCGAAGAACTGCGTCGCGTAATACATGTTGGCGCTGTTTTCGCTTGCCTCAACGAGCAAGATGGCAGTGCGTGCATCCATCCGTCTCATGCTCCCGTAATAAGTCCAACGATCGACTGCCGTTGGAGCCGTTTCATCTGACGCGATCTCCTGCGAGCGGTAGAACCAACCGTCTTTCCCGATATATCCTGACGGCTAGTCTGACGCGACCCGACCACGTTCAATCTCCACCGCTGTATAATCCAGCGAGCCGTATTCCGCAAGTGCTTCCACCAAATTCGATGGCGGTGTCTTGCGTACTCGGACCCACACCTGTTCGACGGGAAACGATTCGAGGACCATCGTCGCAATCGCTTCCGCCAACGCCTCAATCAACGCGAACCGTCGCCGCGCGCCCAGTTGCATCACCAGACGACACGCTTCCCCGTAATCGACGGATTCGTTCAGATCGTCCGTTACCCCTGCCGACCGCAGATCAAGCCGCATGTCCAGATCGACATGATACCACTGACCCACGTCCTGCTCGGCGGGATCGACGCCGTGATGCCCGTAGAACCTCACGCCGCGCAACGCGATGCGGTCGCTAGTCCGTGTCAAACGACGCCATCCGTAACTCGCCTGCGGGAATCAACGTCCCTTCCTGACCGTCCCCTTGTCCGACCCGACGAACCTTGCGCGATTCGTCCGGGATGTTCGGGTAGCGGTAGACGTTGCCTTCGTAGTTCCGCAGCACAATCTCGTTGTCGTTCCATTCGACGACCGACTCCGGCAACAGGGCGATTTTGCCGCCTCCGCCCGGCGCGTCGATCACGTAATGCGGGACCGCCATGCCCGACGTGTGTCCCCGCAACGCTCGGATGATCTCAAGCCCCTTTTCGACGGAGGTGCGAAAATGCTCCGTCCCGAACACCAGGTCCGCCTGGTAGATGTAGTAGGGCTTCACCCGAATCCGCAACAACCCCTGCATCAACTGCTTCATCGTTTCGGGGTCGTCGTTGACGCCTTTCAGCAAGACCGTCTGACACCCCAACGGGATTCCCGCGTCGGCGAGCATCCCGCACGCCTTCTCCGTTTCCGGCGTGATCTCGCGCGGATGGTTGAAGTGCGTGTTGATGTAGAGCGGATGATACTTCTTCAACATCGCGCACAGTTCCGGCGTAATGCGCTGAGGCAACGCGCACGGCACGCGCGACGCGAGCCGAATGATCTCCAAGTGCGGGATCGCCCGCAACCGCTCCAACACCCACTCGATCCGCGATTCCGACAGCATCAGCGCGTCCCCGCCGGAGACGACGATATCCCGTATCTCCGTGTGCTGCCGAATGTACTCAATCGCCTTTTCGACTTCCGCCTTCGGAAGCGAATGAGGATCGCCGACTTTCCGTTTCCGCGTGCAGAACCGACAGTAGATCGGACACTGGTGGTTGATGTAAAACAACACGCGGTCGGGATATCGGTGCGTCAAGTTCTGGATCGGGCTGTCGTCCTCTTCGCCGAGCGGGTCTTCGCAACCGAACACGTCGGTCAGTTCCGCCCCGTCCGCGACAACTTGCTTCCAGATCGGGTCTCCCGGTTCTTGGATGAGGGACAAGTAATACTTGTTGATCCGCATCGGGAACTCTTTTTCGACCCGCTTGACCTCCTCCACGTCGATGTCAAAATGTTTGGCGAGGTCTTCCGCGCTATTCACGCCGTTGCGAAACACGTCCCGCCAGTCTTCTTCCCAAACCTTTTCCTGCGCTGACTCAGCCATTCAAAGAAACTCCCACATTCGTCGATCTGCGAGCGAGAGGCTTCAACATGGGAACGAACAACACCCCACATTGCTCCTCTTTATATAGCCCTCGATCTCCATGAACCGCAACACGATAACGGATGCCGTTCATTTTGGAAAGGCTAAATCTGCCCTTCCCCCTTACGAGATCGAAAACGCCGCCGCTTCACGACGAACGGTGCGGAGGGCGTCGCCTCAATCAATCTTAAAGGAACACGCCCGCGCGAATATAGTAACGCCTGATCTGCGGGTTGGTTCATTCATTGGCGACAAAATCAGTTGATTTATTTCGCCGCACGCCGTTCCCGCGCCAATCACGACCACGCTGATCAAAAACGCCACCACGACAATCAAACGCGACGTATCGGTGTTTTGTTCGGTTCGGAAGGCGATTTGTCAACCGTTTTCACGAAAAAATCGTTCCGATCACCCAATCGTTCAGTAGAAACTCCACGCGCTGTATCAACAAGTACACGCGGTTCATGATCGTATTGCCGAACGCCGCGCCGAATCCGACCATCAAAAACCATATCCCGATTCTCGACGCGATCCCGACCGTCCCGCGATGTTCCACCGAGAAAAAGAAGTACGTCAGCCCCGTCAACAGCCCGATGACGATCAGCAGCAGGTTCAGGTACGCGACGACGCCCGTCGTCGAACCGAACGGCGTGATCGTCGCGTTCATCTGCTGGAAGATCGACGCGCCCATCACCAACGGGATGCTGATCCCCGACGCCGCGCCGAACAGAAACGCGAGCGGGATGCGCGTCAGCCACCGATACCCTTTGATAAACTGCGCGAAAAACAGCATCCCCAAACCGATGGGGATGAACACGGTCAGTTCAAACCATTGGGCGGGCTGACCGATGCCGAACCCCTGCGCGAGCGGGTTCCACACGTACGGGATGAACCCGTTGAAGTACACCTGCGTCGTCCAATACCCTTGCGCGATCCCGACGAACAGGTGTTCCGCGAACTTGTAGAACGGGTTGTCGCGGTACAGAAAACTGTAGAGACACAACGTCAAGATCGCGGCGACCCAGATGCCGATGGTGGACATGCTCATTGACGCGCCTCCATCCGCCGTTGCCGCAAGTACACGATGTTGCCGATCACGATCAACAAAAGTATCAGTACGTTGACGAACGAGAGCGTCCACGCGCGGCGCGTGCCGTGTTCGGGCGCGTCGATGAGGTTCTCGTACTCGCCGCCGCCGACCCCGCCGCCCAACAGCCCGATCAACTGCCCCGAATCGACAAACGGGAACTGCTGCGCGACCGACACGCCCGTCACCCCCGCCGCGACCGTCGCCCCGTACCGCTGATTCCCGAAGACGACCCACCATTCGGTGCTCTCGCCCGCCGCGAAGTCAAAAACCACCGCGACATCGCGGAACGTGCGTACCCCCGCCATCGCGGGC
>JAQBWJ010000329.1 GCA_027625215.1 Candidatus Poribacteria bacterium | reverse complement strand
TCGTGAGGCGCACCGGAAACTGGAGGTGGGCGGCGTGCGCGGCAAGATCGTGTTGAACGTTTCGGAGTAACGCGATGGCGACTCGGACGAAAATGTCGGTGATCGGCGGCGGGAGCCCGTTCGTGTTGTGTCTGGTGCACGGGTTGGCAGAACGCGCGGATCGGTGGGCGGCGGCAAACATCGAAATCGACCTGTCGCTGTTCGATCTCGTGCCGGAGCGTGCGGAACGCTGGAAGGCGTACGGCTCCGTGTTGCGGGAGCGGTTGGGATTGCCGCTGACGGTCGAAGTCGCCGACACGCGCGAACAATGCCTTCGAGACACCCGGGTCGCGCTTCTCTCGGCAGGCGCGCCGGACGCCTACGGACTCGCTCATCGAATGCGGGACAAATACGACTTCGCCTACCACTCCATTCATGACGGACCGCCCGGATTCGCCGCCGCGAAACGCCTCTACCCCTTCTGCCGCGAGATTGGCGACGAGATGGCGCGTCTGTCATCGAACGGGTTGCTGTTGATCCTCCCGAACCCGACCGACACGCTCGCCAACGCCGTCGCCCGCTCGACGGGCGCGAACGCCGTCGGCATGTGCGTCGAGACGGAGCACAGCCGCGACCACCTCGCGCACTATCTCGGCGTGTCGCGCGACGCCGTTGAATTCGATCACGTCGGCGTGAACCACGACGGCTGGATCACCGCCCTCCGCATCGACGGCGAAGACGGCTACCCTCGCGTCCGCGACGAGATCGGCGGCTGGATGAGTCGTGAGGACTTCCACCCAAATAACGTCGGTTGGGTCAAGATATGCGAGGCGACGGGATACTTGCGGTCGTCGCCCTACCACAACTTCCCGATCCCTGTCGGCAACTATCCGAACCCAAACCCAACCGCCCATTTCGGCGTGTCGCGCGAAGCAATCGAGAAAGAGGTCGATGCGTGTATCGCGGAACGGCGTGTGTTGGACGTTCTCATGTCGGAACATCCGGAGCGCCGTCGCATCAAATACTTCGGCACGGGTGTCGCATTGGAAAAGGTGTTGTGGGGGCGAACGACGGGCTATGAGGAGCGCGTCGGTCTGCAAGTGCGTAACGATGGCGCGATCTCAAACCTGCCGGACGACGTTCAGGTGGAAGTCCCGACGCGCGTTCAAGGCGACACCTGCAAAGGCTATCCGATGGGCGACATCCCCGAATCCGTTGGCGGGATCACCCGCCTGTTGGCGATGCAGCGCCATCTCGAAGCGGACTGGCTGCTGGACGGCAAGCGCGACACGCTGCTCGCCGCGCTGATGACCGTCCCGAACGTCGCGTCCGTCAAAACGATGGTCGAGTACGCGGACGAACTCGCCTCGAAATAGCCTCTACATCCCTTTTTCTTCGAGCGTCGTCCGCAGGTGCTTGACCGCCTTCGGGACCGCCGTCTTCGAGGGCTCCGCTTCCCACCCTTCATAAACGACCGACATCCACCCGTTGTAGCCGACGCCGTTCAGGATATCGAGAATGCGGGGGTAGTCGAGCCACTCTTCTCGTCCCGACGACACGCGGTAAAACTTCGCCCTGACGTGGACGGCGCGCGGCGCGGTCAGCGTGATGCTGTCGTACATCCTCTTCTCCGCTCCCACCGACTTGTCCGCGCCCGACGCGCCCGGCGAGCCGACATACTGCCCCGTGTCCAAGATGTGCGACATATAGGGGCTGTCAATCGTGTCGAGGATGCGAATGACCTCCTCGCCCGTCGCGGTGATGCAGCCGTGATTGTGGTTGTGCAGCCCGATCACCACGTCGCGCTCGGCGGCGTAATCGACCACTTCGCGCATCGACTCGAACAGGCGTTGCCACACGGATTCTTCCGGTTCGTCTTTCGGCAACCACGCCGCGAACACGCGCACCAGCGGCACGCCCATCTGCGCGGCGATATCGGTGAACTGCTTGACGGTGTCGATGTCGCGTCGAAGCGCGTCGCCTGTTTTGCCGAAGTTGTTGCTGACGGCGAGGTAGGAGATCGCCAAGCCGCGCCGATGACACATTCGCCGAATGTCACGGAGCGTCTTCTCGTCGGTGTCGGGGAAGGCGCTCGTGTGGAGGTCAACCCCGTCGCACCGCAACACGTACGCGGTTTCGAGGAAGTCCTCAAGCGTCATTTCGCCTTTGGGGAAAATGTCTTTGTAACTGAGCGACATGCAACCGACTTTAATCATCCGAACACTCCCGATTCTATCTGAAACGCTTGTCGTGAAAGCCGCGCCCATTGTAGGCGAGCCCGCCGTATCAGGTAAGGGTGACGATGCCCCATCAAACACGCTTGGGGTACAATTCGCCCGAACGCCTCAAAAAACTTCAGTCGACGAACGGCAATCCAACACGGTGAGGAAAGCGGGGAGGTTCAATCTTGTCCATCCCAAAGATTGCGGTCGGAAACCCGGTACTGGCGAACCTCCTGATGATCGCCGTGATCGTGTTCGGCACGTACGCGTGGTTCGCGTTGCCGCGAGAACTGTCGCCCGAAGTCACCCTCCAGACCGCGACCGTCATGACGTTCTATCCCGGCGCGTCTCCCGAAGAAGTGGAGAAACTGATCACCGTCCCGATTGAAGACGCGATTGAAGAAGGCGTCGGCAAGATCGACCTGATGGTATCGACCTCCACCGAAGGGCGCTCCGTCATCACCATCCAGTTCGAGGAGATCAGCGACCGCGACTTCGACAAACAGATGCAAAACCTCCGCTCCTCCGTCGAGCGCGTCGGCGACCTTCCCGACGACCTGCCGGACGATCCCCGCGTCCAAGAGGTCGATATTTCCGATGGGTTCCCGATGCTGACCGTCGTTGTCGCAGGAAAACGGTCGGAGACGGAACTCAAAAAGATCGCCGAAGACCTGCGAGACGAAATCCTCGATATCCGCAACATCGCCAGCGTGCGATTGGCGGGCGTCCGCGAGCGGGAGGTATGGGTGGAACTCGATCCCGACCGCCTCGCCGCCTACGGACTCTCTTCGCTCGACGTGATGACCGCCCTCCGCGCCGACAACCTGAACCTCCCCGCAGGCACAATGGGCATCGGCAAGTCGGAGTTCATCGTCCGCACGCTCGGCGAGTACCGCTCTCTCGCCGAGATCGAAGACACGATCATCCGCACCGCCCGCGCGGGCAGCCCTCTCCGCATCCGCGACATCGCGTCGGTCTCCGACACGTTCGAGAAGCCGCGAACGCTCTCCCGCGTGGATGGCGAGCCGTCGATCAGCATGACGATTCAAAAGAAAAAAGAGGGCAACACGATTGCGCTCGTGAAAGAGTTGCGCGAACTCGTCGCCGAACGCCAACCGCAGATGCCCGACGGCGTCGCGTTATCCGCTGTAAACGATTACTCCGTCATCCTGAAAGAGCGGCTCGGCATCCTTCAAAGCAACGCGGGCTTCGGGATGGTGCTCGTCATCGCGATGTTGTTCGCGCTGTTGGGTTGGCGCAACGCCTTCTTCGCCGCCATCGGGATTCCCGTCGCGTTCATGGCGACTTTTTGGTTCATGCACGTCACCGGATATTCGTTGAGCGGCGTCGCGCTGTTCGGGTTGATTCTCGTCGTCGGGATCGTCGTGGACGACGCGATTGTCGTCATTGAGAACGTCGCGCGTCATCTCCAAATGGGCAAGTCGCCCGCCCAAGCCGCCATCGACGGCGCGGAGGAAGTCTGGTTGCCTGTGCTCGCGGCGAGTTTGACGACCATCGGCGCGTTTGGCCCGCTGATGTTCATGTCGGGCGTGCCGGGACAGTTCATGCGGATCGTCCCGATTGTCGCCATCCTCGTGTTGGTCGCGTCGCTGATGGAGTCGTTCTTCATCCTCCCGGCGCACATCGCGGAGTGGGGCAAAGGCGCGTCAGGGACAGAACGCCGCACCGTCTGGTTCGAGAAAATCCAGTGGACGTACGTGCGGACGCTGAAACGCATTTTGCGTCGCCGATATCTCGCCGTGCCGTTGGTGTTTCTGGTCGGAATCTTGGGGAGCGTTCTCGCATTCATGACGCTTGAGGTCGAACTGTTCCCCGGCGAAGACTTCCCGCAGTTCTACATCAAGACACAGATGCCGTCCTCGTACAGTCTTCAGCAGACTTCAGACGTGCTCGCGTCCATCGAGAAGGAAGTGCTGTCGCTGTCGTCCTCCGAACTCGCCGCCGTCGTCACGAATGTTGGACTCTCAACGCCCGTCTCCGGCATGGAATCCGCGACGGTCAGCACGAACGTCGGGGTACTCTTGGTTGAACTCGTCCCAAAAGACCAGCGAACGCGCACAGTGGACGAGATTATCCGCGACCTGCGCGGGCGCGTCTCAGCGACCACTGGGGTCGAGAAATTGACCTTTGAAAAGTTGGAAGGCGGAC
>JAQBWJ010000328.1 GCA_027625215.1 Candidatus Poribacteria bacterium | reverse complement strand
CTCCGGCTACGCGGAGATGGCGGACTCCATCGTCAAGGGACGCGGACTTCAGGTTGACTACATCTCGTGGTACTTCCGCAAGTACGATCCGGGCATCCTTCGCCCCGAAGACCATTGGCCCCCGCTTTATTCATTCCTGATCGTCCCCTTCTTCCTATTCATGGGAAAGACGGCGTTCGCCGCGAAACTCCCGTCGCTGCTGATTTCGGCGTTCGCGTTGCCGTTGACGACGTTCGCGCTGGCGGAGCGGGTCGCGCGGTCGAAGGCGGTCGCGTTCGCGTCGGCGATAACCGCGCTGCTCTACTACCCGATCTTCAACTGGTCGCTGCATTGCCTGTCGGACGTGACGTACGCCTTTCTCATCGTGGCGGTCGTCTTGTGCGCCGTCAAGGGGTTTGACGATTCCCGGTGGTTTTGGGCGATGGGCGCGTTTCTCGCGTTCGCCTACTACGCCAAAGGATCGACGCCCGTGATCGGCGCGGCGATTGTGGTCTACTACCTCGTATGGCGGGTGCTCGCGCGTCCGGCGCGGCGATGGATGCGGCGCGATACGCGATTCGTCGTGTCGATTGTCATTTTCTTCGCCATCATGACCCCTTGGTTCATTCGCAACACGATTCATTTCGGCAACCCGATCTATTCCACCCAAAACCACGCCGCCGGGTACATCGGCTGGAAAGGGTGGGAGGAGGGCACGTACGAACTCTACTGGGGCGAGAAGCCCGCGCCCTCGTTGACGGACAAACGGGCGGACCCGGAGCGTTGGGCGAAGGAGAGCGCAGCCCACTACAAACGCCATTTCTGGTGGGTGTTCCTGCGGATGGACAAAGGTTGGGGAGATTTCGACCGCAACGATCTGACCACCTACTGGACAGGCGCGCCCGCGTTGTTGGGGATGGGGTTGTTCGGGTTGATGGCGCTCTGCGGGATCGCGCTGCGGTTTCGGCGAGGCGAGGGCGCGGGTCGGTCGGTGTGGCGATGGCTCAAGCCGTTTTTTGTGCCGGAGTACGGGCTGTTTTTGCTCGTCGGCGCGATGCACCTCTCGTTTTTGTCCGTCGCGTGGGAGCCGATCAGTCGGTTGACGTTCCCGCTTGTGCCGCTTGTCGTCGTGATGGGTTGGGCGACCGTGTTCGCGTTGGTGGAGCGGGGGACGGAGTGGTCGGGACGGTCGCGGCTGCTGGCGTCGGTCGTCGTGATCGCGTTTTTGTCGATCTGGGTGAACTTCGAGCGGGGCGTCTTACTTGAAGCGCGGCGGAACAACGGCTATGCGTGGAAGGAGGGCGCGCAGGACTGGCAAGAGTTGGGACACTGGATTCACGAGAACGCGCCCGGCTCTGTCACGATGACGCGCAATCCATGGGAGTTGCACTTCTACTCCGAAGAGTTGGCGGTGCAAGTGCCGCTGGCGACGCTCGACCGCATCATCGACGTGGCGCATTACTACGGGGCGACCCATCTCATCCCCGAAAAGAATCGCCCCGCTCTGGAGCTTTGGTTGAAGGGGGACATTCCCGGCTTGGAGAAGGTGCATACGGCGCGAGGGTTGCCGCTCTACCGCATTCACTACGACCAACTGCCGGACGACCTACGCCCCGATTGACAGACTATCGTCCGATCTGGTCGGCTCCAACATCGGTGGGGTCGGCGCGGGGTTCGCCGTCGATGTCCTCGGACGCCTCCGGCAAGCGGCGTACCTTTCCAACTGATGAGTTCAACTGCAAGTTCCCTTCCGCCGCCGACACGAACCGCTCGGTAACGACGCGCGTCGTGTTGTCGTGGATCGTCATCGCGCTGTCGGTTTCCACCCGCATGTCGGGTCCGCTGACGAGGTTGTTCGCCACGACGAGTCCGTCGTTCGCGTGGACGAGGCGGATGAGGCGTTGGAGGCGGCTTTCGGGGTCGTGGATCGTGTTGTGGAGGATTCGACAGTCGCGGGTGTAATCAAACACGATGCCGTTCTCCGGCGTGCGCGTGAGGAAGTTGTTGCGAACGATCACGCCTGTTGCGTGGATCGGCACGTCGTCCGGCTTCGAGGAGTTGCCGATGGAGATGCCCGTGTCGCAGTCCGCGATGACGTTTCGCTCGACGATGCAGCCCTCCGTCTCGTGCCAGAGGAAGACCGCGCCGCGCGCCGAGCCCGTCCGACCCTTGATCCCGGCGAACACGTTGTCGGCAATCACCCAGTCCTTCGCGTACATCGCGTCGATGCCGCCGACGTAGTTGCCGCCGAAGGTGCCCGCCGTGTCGCGGTCGTCGTCCTCGTAGCGTTTCGGGCGGTCGTTGTAGAATAGGCAGTACTCGACGCGAACGTTGTGTGGGCGCGTCGATTCGCGGTCTTGTTCGCGCACTTTGACGCCTTTCACGCCGCGCTGCCAGATGTTGTGGATGACGCAGTTGCGGATCGTCAGCCGCTGCACGCCCGTTTCGGAGTTGATCTTGAAGCCGTTGAACTGGATGTTTTGGATCGTCAGGTCGGCGACGGTCACATCAGAACAGGCGCGGAACCCGAACAGTTCCCCGTGTTGACTCTCCGCGCCGTCGAGGATGACGTGCGTGCGTCGTCCCGATTCACCCCGAACCGTTACCCCGTCCGCCTGAAGTTCGAGGTAGCGCGGCATCATGTAACGCCCGTCGGCGATGAGGATGGTCGTGTTCGGCTCGGCGTGTTGGACCGCGTCGAACAGTTCCTCGACGGTGGCGACGCGGACGATCTTGCCTGTCGGTTCGGGGAGCGGCGGGGCTTTCGGATGCCAGTCGCGGGTGGGCGTGGTGTCCAGCACGGCGTCGATCACCTCCGCGTAGGTTGTCAGGGCGAGATAGTTGCGGAGCGCGTAACCGTTCGCGTTCAGCGATTCGGGGGAGTAGTCGCCGCGATACTTCTCAGGGTGGCTGAGATGGACGCCGTCGCGGGCGGTGAGCGTCGGCACGTCGTACCCGTTGTAGGCGGCGAAGCGTTCGTCGCTGCCGTCCCAGTCGTTGGGGCGGCGTGTCAGGATTTCGCGGTGCAGGTCGATCAACGGTACGCGAAAATCGGCGGCGACGTGTCGAACGACCTCAGCGAAAAGAGCGGACTTCTCGACGTAGCCGTTTCTGGGCGGAATCGTACTCAGGATGACGACCGTGCCGTTGTCGAGACACGCTCGGACGAGCGCGCGCAGGTCGGAGGCGAACTCATCCGCCGTGAACGACTGCACGTCGTTCGACCCGAACTGAATGTGGACCGTTTCCGGGTCCAACCGATCCAGCCAGCCGTCAACCCGCTCCAACGCCCAAGCCGCCGTTCGCGTGCCTTCGTTGCCGAATTCCGCGCCCTTCCATTCGCGCCAACATTCCGGCTGGATGTGGGCGTTCACTGTCTCGAAGGCGCGTTCCATCTCAGGCGACGCATTTTTTCGTTGATGGGGGATCGGCGCCCAAAACGCCATCGTGTCGGTGATCGAATCGCCGAAGTGGGCAATCGTGCCGGGACGACCGCGATGTTTCGCGTGAACGGTGCGCATCGCATCAACCGTTTCTTGGGAGAACGCCGAAGCGTTCGCGGCGGGGATCGACGCGAACAATCCGACGGCGATCAGGGCGATGAAGGTGGAAAGTGGGGTCACGGTGGTCTCCCGGGCGGAGTTTCATCTAACTGAGGTAACGTGGTTCGCGTCCGGCAGATTCTACGCCGAGTGTATTGAGGGCGGCAACATTCGGCGCGCGAGGGATCGAAACGGAGCGGTGTTTGTGTCATGATGGGGAGGCAGAGGCGAGAAGAAGATCGATCCGAATGCTTGGAGAGTGATCGGATGGCGTTGTCGCGTTTTGAGAGGTGTTGCGTCGCGGTCGTCGTTTTCATCGGGAGCGTCGTCATGTCGAATGTCGGGTTGGCGGAAACCGTCTCGCGGGAACATCCAAGACTGTTGGGATCGCGGGACGACTTGAAACGGTTGGCGGATGAGCGTCCGAACGACTACGCCCGCATGGTCGATGTCGCCCGCAACCAGCGCGCGGACGATTGGGCGAAGATGATCTCGATGGGGCTCGTCGCCGCCATTGATGAGGATGAAACCCTCGGTCGCGCGGCGGTCGAGATGGCGATGCGTACGGTCAACGGACCCATCCGTCGCGGGCATGTGACGTTCGGGCACGATCTCGCCCGCTGCGCGTTCATCTACGACCTGTGCCACGCCTACTGGACGGAGGACGAACGCGCCGCCTTCCACCGCTACATGAACGCGACGGTGGACGCCAACGTGAACTCGGAGACGCACGTCTTTCACAACGCCTGGTTCGGGTATAAGCACTGGGGCATCGGCATCGCCGCCTACGCGACGTGGTATGAAAACGAACGCGCTCCCGAAATCCTCGACACGCTGCGGACGGACTGGCTC
>JAQBWJ010000327.1 GCA_027625215.1 Candidatus Poribacteria bacterium | reverse complement strand
CGGTTCCCGTCCCGACACGGTACATGCCGGTAATCGTGTAGCCCTGTAGGAAGCCGCCTCCGCTCGTCTCGATCCGGAGACCTCTCGACCGGTTGTCCCCGGTCGTGATGCCGGATAACCGCACTTCCGGCGCTTTGAGGAAATCGGTCATCGTCACGCGGTCCGTCGTCAGCACGCCCCGGATTTCGGAACCCGCGCCTCCGATTGAGTTCTGTACGTTGAGGCGTCCGTCGATGTTGACTGCCCGTCCGTGGAACCGCGCGAAGCCGTCCACGTCCAGATTCGCCCCGACCGACAAACTCCCGCCGCCTCCTGCGCCTTGATTCGTCGCGTCCTGCCGGGACAGACGGTAATACGCCGGATAGAACTCGTATACGTAGACCCGCACGTCGTAGCCGCGGGGATCGTTCGTGAACAGATCGACGACCGAATCCCAGAAGTCGCGGAGATCGTTGGTCGTCGCCCGTTCCCGCTCTCCGGCGGCGAGGACGCTCTCCAGCCGGTCGATCGTTTCGGCTCCGATATAGAACTGGTCGATCGTTCCCGGTTCCACCTGCGTCAGTGCGCCCAGAAAGCGGTTGACGTCGATTTGCACGCGCGAGGTGCGATCGTACGTGACGATGCCGGTCTGCTCGTCGAGGACGGCTTGCTGCTCGCCCAGCGAGACGGAGCCGCTGTCGACGATCTCGCCGATGTTCGTCTGCACCCTCGCCTGCCGCGTCTTGTTCGGCAGCAGGAACAGGTCGTACAACGTGGAGGGCGGTGCGGCTCCGCCGCGCTTGACCGGGTTGGGACACTCCTGACGGAACGGATCGTCCGAACCGACCTCCGATCCCGTGAACGAGCCGCACCGAAGCCCGTGGCTGCTTTGGAGACGGGCGTCGAGGTTGACGCCGCTGAGTCGTTGCCATGCCCCGAAGACCGGTCTGCGGTCGGCGTCCTGTGCGATGCGGGCAAAGACGCTCTCCAGTTCGCCGCCGTCGAGGTTGCTGTCGTGGACGACGATGGCGATACGCCCGACGACCTGTTGTCCGTTGGTGTCCGTCGTCCGTGCGGGACTGCGGGTATAGCGCCAGGAGGACGCGCCCGCCGCGCCGGACAGGACGGAGACGTCCGCGTTTTGAATGACGACCTCCGGTCCGTCGTAGAGGATGCCCCCGCCTTCGGAGGACGTCCAGAGCTCGGTTCCGACGCCCGAACCGGTGCCGAGGGTGAACCATCCGTCGGCGTCTCGGTTGTCATGCGTTGCCCGCAAGACCCAGTTTCCGTTCTCATCCGGTTGGAAGCCGATCGCGCCTGTCTTACCGACGATTCGAGTTTGATCGAAACGGAGCTGTCCCGTGGCTGCCTGCATCCAGAGGCGATCGCCAGCCTCGCCTACGAATACGTTGTCTTTTGATTCCAACTCACGCACCGTAAGGGGTCCTTCTTTGCTCTGTGCGGCACCACTGGTGTCGAGCGGAGCGAAAGTGTTGCCGAATGGAGGCGGCGCAGTCGGTCCTGCCCATCCGCCGCCGGCACCGCTCTGTGCCAGCGCGAACGTCAGTCCACGACCCAGAAGGATCAGCCCGAGCACGAGCGCCGTCCAGAACCACTTGTCGCGATAGAATCGATTCATTGATTTCAGTATAACAAAAGAGTAAGGCGGGATACAGTGTGTCTGCACCCCGCCTGTGGATAAGCCGACCGCGTTCGTTATCGGGCTTTCAGGCGCGCCCAAGTCGTGAGCGCCTTGCCCGTGGCGTAGACAGCGCGCGGTTCGCCGTCACCTTCGCCTCCTTCGGAAGGCGCGAGGGTTGAAAGGTCGCCGTGCGCCCATCCGCGCTCCCGCCACGGCAGTTCGAAGCGGGTCTCGTTGTCCAGGGAGACTGCGAACTGCCGTTCGCCGCCCCGGTCGATGACGACCCAGTCGCCGACGACATCCTGAAGACCGCCCTGACCGAGGTTCGTCTCCTCACCCGTGTCGATACGGCGGGCGAAGACGAATAGATCCTTTCGGCCCGGATCGCCGCGATGCGCCTGGTAGACGACGTATCGGTCGCCGCCGGCGAACAACGAATTCTGCGGCTCGATCCTCGGGTCTTGGATGAGCGTCCGCCGACCCGATCCGTCGCGGTTGATGATGTTGATCGTGTCGAACACGCGGAACAAGACCTGCGATCCGTCCGACGACAGCGAACTGCTGTCGGCGTGGAACGCGAGATCCACGCGATTGGAGCCGTCGTGCCTGGCAACGCCGACCCAGTTGGTCATGCCTTTGACGAACGTGAACGTCACGTATTCGTTCGAAATGCCTCCGGTGTGACCTCGTATCCCCGTAGAGACGACGGTTCCGGCGACCAGGTCCGCGATGGTGACGATACTTGTGACGCCTCCGTCCGTATCGAACTTCAAGTCGCTGAACCCGATCTTCGTGCCGTCAGGCGACCACACGGGCCCAGGACGTTGACCGCGCTTGTGGTGATCTGTTGTTCGGTTCCGCCGATCGTCTTGACGAACAGCGTGCCGTGAGAGACGCCCTGTTCGTCGAACTTGACGCGGATGAACGCCACACGCACTTCGTCGCCGTCCGACCCCATCGCCAGGGAGGGAACGACGAGCGCCATGCCGATCAGAAGCGCAATCGTTCGGTTCATGTCTCGTCTCCTCGTTGGTTTTCGAGAACGGATGTGTCGGGTGTGTGGGGCAGACGGATTCGTCGGACGCATCTCGTTTCGACAAGTCGAAACGAGTCTGCGACGCCGTGTCCGCGAGGGGTTCCTGATGCGGTTGCGAGGTCGGTCTTCGGAAACTCGGAAGGGTCGAAAGGTTTGGAAAACGTCCGAAGTCGCGTCGCGCGGTGTCGAAACCACACTCTCCGAGCGAGTATGGTACTGATTCCATACTATCATATTGGTAATAATTGTCAACATTTTTGTACCTTCCCTGCCCGCTCGTCTTTCCCGGTAACATCCCGCGCCACGGTCTCGTGATCCCTCCACGAACTCACCGTATCACGCGGTTCGGTGCGGCGGGTGTCGCGTTTGTCGGAACGTTGTCTCGACAAACGCGACAGAGTTTTCCACGCGGATCGGGGTCAGAATCGACGGCGGATGGGAAGGATAAGAGGCGGCATGTCGCGACGGGTCGGACGGACATCGACGACGCGGACGGAGGTCTGCATCTGGGACGGACGACCGATTCGCCGTCTGAGGCAGGAGTGCGGACTGACGTTGAAGCAGATCGCCGCCGCGATGGGGTACGCCTCACACTCGCAGGCGTCGAAAGTCGAGCGGGCGTGCCCGGGGAACGGACCCGTCACGGTGCCGTTCGTCGCGTTTCGCGGGATGGCGGAACGGTTGGGCGAGGAGGTCGAGGAATTGTGCCGCCTCGTTTCGGACGGCGATTTCGACGCGCCGGACGGTGACAAGTGGAACGAGGGCGTCCCGGACGGCGTCGCCTTCTCGCGGCTCATCGTCCGACGCCTCGCCTCGCCGACCGATCCCGACCTCGACGGGTTTCTGCGTCTGTATCGACGCGCCGCCCTACACCGCCGCTTCTCCGGCGTTGAGATCGTCCGCCGGTTGGCGTTGCAAGAGACAGACACCGCAAATGATTCGGATGTTCTACTCGTCGCGAAGCGCGGCGGGCGGGCAGTCGGCTTTTTGTGGGTGCGGCTCGATGCCGAGACGCATACATGCGTCGTCGAAGACGCGGCGGTCGATCCGTCCGACGAGACGGCAAGCGACCACGCGATGCGCCTGCTCTTTCAGTACCAGGCTGAGATGATCACTGAGGAGGGTGTTCGATGCGACGGGTTCGCGTGGCGCATCCCTGCGGAAGCGTCGGAAGCCGTCGAACAGCTGCGCGTCCACGCGGTCGCGTGGGGGAGCCGGTTGGCGGGGCGTCCGACCGACGTGTTCGTTCTTGAAGGTGGCGACCAATCGGTCGTCGAGTTCGTCCCGATCGGGAAGCCGGACCGAAAGCCTGCTGCGGACGAAGCGGAACGGATCCGCCGCGCCGTCCGGCTCTCGATACCGCCGGAACCTCACACGTCAGACGTCGGGGTGCGTTCTGCCGAGGTGTGATCGGAGCGCCTGCAGACTTCGGAATCGCCGTCCGCAGTGGGGACACACGTGCGGCGATGCGATCTCTTCCCTCTGCCGACGTTCGCAGGCGCGACGGTGACGCGCATTGGCAGCAGGATAGAGGCGGAACGATTCGTCACAGATCGGGCAGACCCACTTCTCCTCGGTGTCGGTCTCGGTCGCCGTCGGTTGCGCCCCGTCCTCCTCCTGCGCGGGCTCCTCCAACTTCAGTTCCAATTGGTCGGTTGCTTCCGCACGGGCGATCCTCGACGGCATCGGCAACTCGATGAGTTCGTACGGTCTCGAGACA
>JAQBWJ010000326.1 GCA_027625215.1 Candidatus Poribacteria bacterium | reverse complement strand
GAAGTTCAGTTCGCGTATCGCGGGCTTGAGAATCCAGTTGCCGCCGTGACCGTTCACGACGACGATCCGGTTCACCCCGTAATGCCGCAACGACCCGACAAGATCGCGCAAGACGTGCACCAACGTCTCCGGTCGCAGACACAACGCCCCGTGAAACCCCCGATGCTCCCGCGAGTTGCTGTATGGCAGCGTCGGCAGCAACCACGCCTCCAACCGCTCGGCGATCCGCTTGGCGAGTTCGCTCGCAAGGATCAAGTCCGTCCCGATGGGGAGGTGGTAACTGTGCTGCTCAATCGCCCCGACGGGCAGCACGGCGAGCGTTGGGCGCGCCTCCTCGAACTCGAACGCGGTGTTCTCCCACGTCAGCATCACGCGCCCCCTTCGATGACGGGCGCGTCCTGAACCCGCTTGTGCATCGCCGCAAACGCTTCCGTGCCGTCGTCAACCCACGACTTCAGCGCGACGCCCCGATGGCTTGCGGGCAGTTTCCCGGCGAGATAGTCCGCCCGCATCGGCACGTAATCGCCGTAATACACCGTCATCCCCGAATCATACGTGATGACATGTATCCACTTCGGCGGCTCTTTCATGACGGGCGGTTCGACGCGATACTTCGCAACGGCGTCCTCGTCCAGTTCGATGCCAAGTCCCGGCGTCTCCCGAACCGCCGCGTGACCGTCTTTCACGACAATCGGGTCGGTGATGAGTTGGTGAGTATAAAGATTCATGCAGGTAATCGCGGGCATCGTGGCGTGAGACAATGCCGCGCCGAGATGGTTCGCCCATGTCGTCGTGATACCCGTCCCCACGAGTTGGATCCAGAACGGCATGTCGAGTTCCGCCGACGTATGCGCCTGCGAGATCAGCCGCCGCGCCCCCGCGCACAACACGAACCCGTCGCACACGCCTTCCTTCACCGCCGTCACGATGTTCGGGCTGCCGAAGTGGTGGACGATGCGGCTCCGCAACTCCTTCCGCATCCGCACGTTGCCCGCCACGTCCTGTTGCGGGATCGGCGTTTCGAGGATGTCGAGGTTCGGGTATCGCTTTTCGAGTTCGAGGCAGGTCGGGATCGCCGTGTCCGCGTCGAGCAAGTGCCCGTTGAAGTCCACGTCGATCAAAAAACTTTCGGGGACGACTTCGCACACCGCGCCGACCTGATCCACGATGTCGAACCACGGACGCCCCTTCAGTTTGAAGGTGTTGTAGCCCTGTTCGACCGCCATCCCCGCTTCAATCGCCCAGTCCTCCGGCGGCATGTCGATACACCACCACGCGATGGGTGCGGCGTCCCGCACCTTGTTGCCGACGAGCGCGTAGGCGGGAACACCCGCATACTTCCCCGCCAAGTCCCACATGGCGATCTGTAGCCCCGCGCCGAGATCGTCCCGCCACAGCAGGTCGAACGGGTTCTTGCCGATGACCTCTTTCAGCGCGGCGTCCGGCACTTTCGCCCATGTGTAGAAGATCATCGTTTCGCCGATGCCTTCCAACCCCACGTTCGTCTTGACGCGAAGTATCTCGCTGACCGACCACCCCGCGTTGTTGCGGATCATGTTCCGCTCCGCCGTTTCGGTGAACGGCACATCGACGGTGATCTTCTCGACTTCCGTGATCCGAAACTCCATACATCGCCCTTCCGTCCAAGTGGGTCGTCAGAAGTAGGTGGTCTCGCCGAGATTCTCACGTCGCCGTCTTCGACGGCTCCTCAGAATTACACTGGTATGGGTTGGATGGCGTTTCAACAAAGTTCGACACCCTGTTTAATCAAACACGATAACGCCGCGCGCGTTCCGCCCCTCTTGCATGTCCACAAACGCCTCGTTCACCTGATCGAGCGTATACGTCTTCGTTACGAGCGCGTCAAGGTTGAGTTGCCCGTCGCGGTATAACCCCAAATACTTCACCATATCGACCCGCATCCGCGACGACCCGTAATAACACCCGATCAGCCGTCGCTCGCCGCGCGGGAACATCGTCGCAGGCAGCCGCACCTCCGCGTCATGCTCGGCGATCCCGATGACGACGGCGGTGCCCGCGATACGGATCATGCGGAACGCCTGCTCGATGGTGCGCGCGCCGCCGATGGCTTCAAAGGCGTAGTCCGCGCCGATGCCGTCCGTCAAGTCCATCACCGCCTGTATCGGGTCGCACTCCTTCGCGTTGACGAGATCGGTCGCCCCGAACTTCCGCGCATACTCCAGTTTCGACGGCACGACATCGACGACGATGATTCGGCTCGCCCCGACCAACCGCGCGCCCTGAACCACATTCAACCCGACGCCGCCCGCCCCGATCACGACAATGCGGCTCCCAGCCTCGACCTTCGCCGTGTTCAACACCGCGCCGACCCCCGTCGTCACGGCGCATCCGATCAACGCCGCCTTGTCGAGCGGCGTGTCGGGACGGATCGGCACGACGGCGTTTTCGCTCACGACGGCGTATTCCGACATGGTGCCGAGCCGCGTCAGTTGTCGGTATCGAGTATCGCGTTTGTGTAACCGACACGTCCCGTCGAGCAGCGTGCCGGGTGGCGTATCGCGCGAGTGGGTGGTGCAGAGGGCGGGTTTTCCGGTGGTGCAAAAGTAGCAGCGTCCGCAGGGGGTAACGTAGGTGAGGATCGCCGTGTCGCCCGATTTGACGGAGCGCACCCCCGCCCCCACCTCAACGACCGTCCCCGCGCCTTCGTGTCCCAACACGACGGGCAGCGGGTGGGGAATGTTCCCGTTGATGACGGAGTAGTCGCTGTGACACACCCCGCTCGCGGCGAGTTTCACGACAACCTCGCCGACGCCGGGCGGGTCGAGTTCGAGCTCCTCCACGACCATCGCGGACGCCATCGGTCGCGGCGCGTCGTAGAGAACGGCGGCGCGGGTTTTCATCGGTGGGACGTGCCTCCTTAAATCGGGTTGGGGCGATGCCAGTGAACCTACCGCCATCGCGCCGAAAGATCAACTACGCGGCGGACGAAACCACCCGTTCCGATCCCGCCGCCAGCCCGTCTCATCGGCGTATCGGGCGCGGATGTCGCGCAGGTGTGCCGCATACCGCGCCGCCTTGTCCACCGAGTAGGCGTATTCCGCGAGCCGTTCCGCGTCGAGCGAAACGCCCAATCCCGGCGCATTCGGCACGTTCAACCCGCCTCCCACGACGGGCATCTTCCCGCCGACCAAACCGTCGCCCCGCCACTGGTTGTAGTGCATGTCGAGCGCGTGGAGCATGCCCGGCGTAGGTCCCGACCACGTTGCGAGTCGCGGATTCTGCTCGTAGGGCATCGCAAACGCGGAGGCGTGCAGCCGAAACGCCATCCGTACGCCCAACTCGTAACTGGAGTGCTGCGTACAGCCCATCCCGACAAACTTGGCGATGTCGTAGACGCGCTTCAACGCGAGCGGTCCCACCTCCGCGTCCGGCGCGGAGATGTCCGCCGCGTCATACTTCCCAAGCGACACGTAGTCCAACGGCTGATCCAGCCGCGCCGACCCGCGATGCGGCAGATACGGCGGCAACCAACTGTGCGACGATACGGGCGTCCCGACGAGCGACCGCAGCCGTTCCGTCTCCCGAAACTGAACCTCCAACGCCCCGCCGATGGGCGTTTCGACGTATTCCAACCGAACGTCCTCGACGGCGCGCAACACGGTTGTCGCCTGCCTTGCGTTCCAAGAGCCGTGCGGGTCGATGCGAATGTCGATGTCGTCGCCGAGCGTTTCCCGCACCCGACGCAGCAGGTCGATGTAGAGGTGCGGCTCGTAGTCTACGACGGACATCTTGACGACGCGATACCCTCCCTCCGCGACGACCTGCTTCAAGTGGGATGGGTAGGTGTTGTAGGTAACGTTCCCCTCGCCGTCGAGATCGGGGAACCGATGCCAAGTGTATGGCGCGAACGGTATCCAGTCCCACGCGGGGATGCGCTCGCCGTTCACCTGTTGATGGAGGTCGATCAGGTAGCGGTACAGCGGTTGTCCGGCGACCTTCCCGACGAAGTCCCAATACGCGATGCCTAGTTCGTGTCGGATCGACGGGTCGAACGGGCTTTTTCCGACAACGCGCTCCCTCAACCCCTCCGCCTCGCTGGGTGATCGGATTCCGCCGCGTTCATCGACGCCGACAAGTCCGGCGTCCGTCACAAACTCGGTGAAGGTGAACTGCTCCGCCACGCCGTCGTCGCGCTTCGAGCCGATCCAGGGCATCAGGACGGGGTGGGAACGCGCGTCGACAATCCTCAACGGGGATTGCGCGGTGTCCTCGTCAATCGCCGATTCGAGGGCGCGCATCGCGGCAACGCGTTCGGTGTCGTGATCGCGGAGGGCGTTCAGGTTGAGTTTCATCGTTGGTGTCCGCGCGTGGGCGATCCGCCGGTCGCCTCTACGATT
>JAQBWJ010000325.1 GCA_027625215.1 Candidatus Poribacteria bacterium | reverse complement strand
ATTTCTTTTGACGACGCATCCGACACGAGCCTAAACTCTCCCCCGACAAGCAACCATCGCGGTTGCCTTCAAATGGAGGAGAGGACTGGAGAACGATGCGAACTCAGCGAATCTTGTGGACAGTCGCGGCATTGTGGTGCGCGACAAGCGTTCTGTCGGCGTTTGCCATCGACCCGGATGCGGTCGTCGGCATGTGGCTGTTCGATGAAAACGGCGGCAAGGTCGCCCGCGACGGCTCCGGCAACGGACTCGACGGGACGATTGCCGGGTCGGAGAAATGGACGAAAGGCATGTTCGACGGCGGGTTGGAGTTTGACGGCAGCAGCGTCTACGTCGAAGTCGGTTCCGACCCAAGCCTCGTGTTGGAGGAGCTCACCATCGTCGCATGGGGTAAGATCAGCCCTTCGGCAGGAACGCGCTGGCAGTCGATCATGATGCGCGGTCAAGACCCGCGCAACTACCTGATGGTGGTCGACAAGGACTCGCAGAAGTTGCAGTTGAGCATCACGAAAGGCGCGCCGGGCGCGTGGGGTGGACCCATCGCGGGACCCGCCATCACCGATGAGGAATGGCATCACCTTGCCGCTGTGATCGGGCAGTCGGCGGGGTTGGTCGTCTATGTGGATGGGGTGCAGGTCGGGCAGCAGCCGTACGCCAAGCCGAGTCTCGACGCGAACCCGAACGTCATGCGGATCGGCGACGGGTCGTCGGGCGGGCATCAACTTGACGGCGCGCTCGATGAGGTCGCGCTGTTCAGCGTGCCGTTGACGGCGGACGAGATCAACGAGGTGATGACGGACGGGCTCGGCGAGGCGACGGGGTTCCTCTCCGTCAAACTTACGGGCAAATTGGCGACGACTTGGGCGTCGATCAAGAGATAGGTGGCGCATCGGGGCGACCGCCGGTCGCCCTTACGGGTTTATTCCTATGGATCGCCGAGTGTGTTCAACACGGCGTCCCACGCCAACTCGGAGGCGATCAACCCAAAGTCCGCCGCGCTTTTGAGCGACTCGTTATCAACCTCATTCGTCGTGACGGTGAATAGACTGTCGCCGTCCGAACCCGTTTGAAACGGCTGGATCGCCCGCGCCATCGATGAGTGCACCTGCCGCCCGATCTGCTTGAGGTCGTAGTTGTTCCACTTCTGATTCGTAATGACAATTGTGAGCGTCGTGTGTTTTCCCGCCTCGTCGGGGACGGACTCGGCGTTTTGCGCCAACCGTTCCTCCAACTTGTCGAGCGGATGACGCTTGTCGCGCGTGAGGACGTTGCCATCGCGGTCGATGATGTCCCCAATCGCGTTGACGACGGTGAAGACGGCGATCTTCGTCTCGCCGATCTGCCGGAACGCGCCTCCCTGTCCGACGCCCGCCGCGCGCGCCGCGCCGCGCTTGCCGTAGTAAAACCGCCCCTCCGACGCGGACGCCATCGCCGCCATGCCCAACGCTTTGTCCGGGTAGATGAGATTGTCCCGACCGAACCAGTCGTAAATGATCGCGCCGCCGACGAGCGGGATGCGCGGCGGATTCCGTTGCGTCCAATGAGCGATCATCTCCGCCCGCACGCCCGACGCCGCCTCCAACCCAACCAACGAACCGCCCGCGAAACAGATCGCGTGGTGGTAGCCGTAATCCGCCTCCGTCTTACCGACCGAGCCGCCCCGTTCATCGAACGCCGTGCTCGCGCCGCGTTCGCCGAATGAGAAGACGGTGCAGCCCGTCGGACCTTCCTCGTACTCGGCGAACCCGATCTTCAAACCGGGAAAGTCGAACGCGAGATAGGGCGAGTCGAACGCGGTAACGGGAATTGGTGGTGATGATTCAGGCATTTGAGCGATCCCAATGACGGCGATGAAAACAGCGCATCCGAGTGTCATCAGCGGCAACATGCGTTGATTCATGCAATCCTTTCCAGCGTGGCGTCACGAGGATTTCGGTTGATACTCCCGCAACTGCGCCGCCTCGACGAGTCGCCCGCCGAGCGTCTTGAAGCACGTCGTCGTCCAGTCGTACGTCTTCGGCTTCTCGCCGACGAACACCACGTCCGACGGGAACAGAAGCCCCGCCGCGTAAGGCAAGTCCGTGTGGCGCAGGACATTCAGCATTTCGATGGCGTCGCCCGTGCCGTCGGGTTCGCTCGGCGCGTTTTGGGTCGCGGGCGGATCGCGGAGGATGACCGCTTCGAGGTTGCCGTCCAGCAGCGCCGCGTACAGCGCGACGACCGCCATCTGACCCTTCCCGGCGATGGCGATGCGCCGCTCGTTCACTTCGGGCAACCCACGCACGAACTCCAACGCCCGCAGCGCGTCGTACACCTGCATCGACGCGATGGTGCGCCCCGCGAGCGCGGCGTTCCGTCGAACGTGCCACTGCAACGACGACGCCCACGCCAATTCGCCGACGCCGCGACACGCCACCCCGACTCTCACCCACGTCGGATCGAACCCGTTGACGAAACTCTCGAACTCCCAGCGTGTGTCGTTCTGATTTCGCAGATAGACCAACGCGGGGGAGTCTTTGTCTTGGCTCGGCACGTCGCGGTGAACGGCGGCGATGCAACGCCAGTCCGGTTCCGACGTGAAGGCGACGCGCGCCACCTTGTTGTCGCCGTTTTGGTACTCGAAGTGCGTCTCGACGTTCAGGTCGCACGGCGTCTTGGGGAACTGCTCGAACGTCTGCTCGCGGAGCAGCCAAACGAGGCGGTCGCGTTCCTTCTTTGTGTCGTCCGCCGTCTTGATCGTCGGAGCGGCGGCGACGGGCAGGAAAAACTCCTGCACTTTCGACACCCGCTCGTCCTTCGGGATGCCCTTCACGTAGACCTTCAGCGTTTCGGTGGACTCGTCCTCGCCACCGACATCCTCGATCTCTTCGGGAGAAACGTCCTTCTCCATCAGGTGCTTCATGAAAAACGAGAAGATGCCCGTCCGCGAGTCGCGGTGATAGGAGTGTCCACCGGGCGTCTCGATGAGTCGCGCGTCCGCGCCGTGCAGGTCGTAGACGCGCTTGGTGCGGTGGAACGTCTCGCGGATCGAGGCGATGCTGTAGATGCCGTCGCGGTTCGCGGAGGCGACCATCAGCGGTCGCGGGGCGATCAACGCGCCGACATCCGCCAAATCGATCCCGTACGTATTGATGTAGGACATGCAGTCGCAATGACCGTCCCACGTTCGGTCGCGGATGTGGGAGCGGATCGTGCCCGTGCCGCAGACGGGCGCGACCACTTTGAACCGCTCATCCGCCGCTCCCGCCCAATAAGAGGTGGCGCCGCCTCCCGAGATGCCCGTGATGCCGATGCGGTCGGAAATCACCTCGTCGCGGGCTTGGAGCAGGTCGGCTCCGCGAATCGCCGCCCACGCTTCGATGCCGCCGGGCGTATAGCCCTGACTGTACCACTGCCAATGCCCATAGGTGTAGCAGCCGTGATGCCACCCTTCGATCTCGCTGCGCTGAACCGTTTCGAGCAGCAGCGTCACGAAGCCGAGTTGCGCCCAACGTCGCGGGTGCGGCTGGTAGTGCGTCTTCTGGTCGAGCGAGTGCCCGCAGACGTATACGACGCCGGGAGCCGCGCCCTCCGGATTCTGCGGGATGTACAGGTTCCCCGTGATGTACACTTTGGGGAGCGCCTCGAAGTACAGTTTCTCGATCCGCACGTCGGGGCGTTCAATCACCTCCGTCACGACGACGTTCAACGGCGTGCGTTCCGGGTTCGTGAGGTGGTGGTCGAGCCCGATCATTTGCAGGTACTGTTCGTACCGACGTTCGCGTTCCGATTCCCACTTGTCGAGCGTGTCGATTCCGGCGAGCGCGTTGTCGCTCATTTCGGCGGCGACGCGGCACAGGTAGTCGCGGATGTGCATGACCGTCTCCTTCAGGATTCCGACCGAGAAGGTCGCCGTCCCCATTGCGCGGATGGCGGATTTTTTGCACGCTCATCATATTACAGAGCGTTCTTCCAACGCATGTGTGAGTATTTTTTGGTGAAAAAATCGCCGCAACCGCATCAGCAAGCGTGGACTTGGCGCGCCGCCGTGATTGGACTCGCGTTGAGCGCGTTCATCGGCTTCGGCACGACCGTGAACATCATGGTCATTCACGGCTCGTACATGGCGATCGATTTCAGCGCGGCGGCGGCGACCTTCATACTATTCGTGTGGGCGTTCTTCGTGAACGGCGCGTTGGGGCGGATTTACCCGTCGTTCGCGCTGACGGCGGGCGAACTGAAACTCGTTGCGACGATGATGCTCGTCGCGTGCGCCATCCCGACGATGGGGCTCGTCGCGCAACTGCTGCCGATCATCACCGCGCCTTATTATTTCGCAACGCCTGAGAACGGGTGGGCGGAATTGGTGCAGCCGCACATCCCGACGTGGCTCGCGCCGCAGGG
>JAQBWJ010000324.1 GCA_027625215.1 Candidatus Poribacteria bacterium | reverse complement strand
CGCTTCACGAACGGCACGCGCGGCAACGCCAACATCCGCAACGGAGCCGGGGCGCTCTCCCGCGACAGAAACTCGATCAGCGACTCCTTCATTGTTTCCGAGTCGATGTAAACGCCCACGTCGTCGCCCGTTTTGCCGAACGACAAGTTCAACCGCTTCAACTCCGGCGACACTCCGAACGACGGCGCGGTCTTGTTCGCCGTATCGACAAAACGCGGCAA
The DNA here is from genome assembly GCA_027625215.1 of Candidatus Poribacteria bacterium. Lineage (GTDB taxonomy): Bacteria > Poribacteria > WGA-4E > JAQBWJ01. The sequence goes on along the minus strand of JAQBWJ010000324.1, from coordinate 4,165 downwards.
CCCGCCCTTCGTCTTGGTGAACACGAGCACGTCGCCGACAATCCCCGATTCGTGATCGCCCAACGCGGAATAGGCGACCCCGCCGTAGTTCTTGTTCGGCGACCCGCTCTCCCGCTTGAGGACGTTCCGAACCCGCGCGTCGTCTTTCACATGGATGATCGCGGTGAATCGGTCGAACGTGGGGTCGAGAAACGCGAGGGCGAAGTCCTTCTCAAGGTCGAACCCGATCCGTGACAACTCCTCGTCGCTCGAAAATCCTGCCCCGACGATCCCCGCGAGCGTTTTCGCCAGCACTTCCTTTGACGGTTCGCCCGTCGCCAGTGTCATCAGCGCGTCGAGGTCGTTGCTCAACTCCCACAGGCTTTTCACGTAGATGACCGCGTGCGCGTCCGCTGGCACAATCTCCAACACGGACTCGAACGCCGCTTCAGCCCGCGCCGCCCCGAACAAAATCAGTCCCGCTAAACCGAGTGTGAGAAGTGTTCGCGCCACAGTTCGAGACTCCCTAATTTTCCCAATGATCATATCTCACCGTGAATCGTCAACGCCGTCGTTCACAGTGTACGGAACGCTTCGCTCGTTTCTCAATCGGTGCGCCACGAATCGCGCGTCACCAGTCGACGCAACGTTGGAACGAGTCGCGGCGTCGTTTCCGCATACGCGACGTAGGCGTCCCCATGCCGCGCGATGAGATCGCGTTCCTCTCGCGCCGCCTGAACAGACACGACCCCAAACCACACCAACCCCGCGAGCGACACGCCCGTCTCGTTCACCAGCCAACCGACGCCGAACAGCGTCCCGCAGACAGCCGCGTAAAACGGGTGCCGCACGACGCGAAACGCGCCCGTCGTCACGAGATCGTCCCGCCGCCCCGTCAACCCGTTGAACCCAAGCGTCATCAGCGCATACGGCAACAACGGCGCAAACACGACGACAAGCGCCCCGCCGACCACGTACCGAAACGCCGTCGGCACGAAATCATCGAACGACTCGAACCCCAACCGCCGCGTCGCCAAAACCAGCGCGACGGTGAGTACGCTCAATACCAAAGCCGCCACAAACGGCGCGATTCGTTGCACGTCGTTTATCGCCCTATTTGTCGTTGATGGTAGGCGTCCGGCATCTGGTAAACGCGCCCGCCCGATGCTCGCACCGCATTGAAGAAGGCGACAAACGCCGTATCGTCCCCAATCCTTGCGGGTGGAATCGGCGCAATCGCATAGAACCGCATGTTGGGATTCGTCATCGCCGCCGTCATCTCCTCGACGGTCGCCGTCACGCTCGACGGCGGTTCGTCCGTGATGATGATGCAAACCGTCGGCACGTTCGCGCGGATCGTCCCACCGCGCACCCCGCGCACGATCCCATCCACGAGATGATCGTCGCCGACGGTCGGATACTGCAACTGTTGTTGAACGGCTTCGATCCCGGTCAACATGGGCGAGATCGCCACGCCATCCTCCGGCAGACGCGCGCCGTTCACACCGGACGCCTTCGCAAACCGTACGACGCGATAGACCGGGTTCAACCCCGCAAACGGCGCAAACTTGTCGAACGCGCTGATCCCCGCCATCACCGCCCGCATCCGCCCCTGCATACTGCGGCTGTAATCGACAATCAGCAGCACGTCGAGGTCTTTCTGTCCGCTCGCCGTCGGGTTTACCCACGCCCGCGCGTTCGCGCCGATCTCCCGAAACGTGTCTTCCAGCGACCGTTTCTCGATGATGCGATACTCCTCGTCAAGCGAGCCGCCCGTCCGAACCGCGTCGGTCGTGATCGACTGAAACAGCCCGCCCGTCTGCGCCGCCAACTCCTTCTGAAACTTTTCGGGGAACCCCAATACCTGCACGCGCACCCCTCCCTGTATCGTTTCCTTGAGGATTCGGGAACGCAGTTCGTTTTTGGCGATCTCGGCGTTCGTTCCCGCCCACTTCGTCGTCATCCCCTCGTCGGTCACGAGGATGATATGCGGGTCGGCGTCCGGTCGAAAGGACATGTAATTGAGCGTCTGGAGCATGGCGTCCAAGGCGCGTTCGTCCCCAAGTTCTCCCATGCTGTACAGTCGGTCGCGCACCTGTTCGGGATTCGCCGACCAACCGGACATTTTGAGCGTGGATCCCTGACCCAAATCGTGAAACTCCACAATCCCGATCCTATAGTCGATCCCCTCCCGGTCGATGGCTGCGGTCATCGACAGCAGGCTGTCCGCAACTCCGACGATGTTGTCGTGCATACTGCCGCTCGTGTCGATCAGAAAAACGATGTCCGCCTTATCCGTCAGACTCGTCTGGGCGATGTTGTCGCCGATCCGCGCGAGCGCTTCGCCGAACCCGCCGCCGTTCCCGTTGCCACGACCGCGACCGTCCGCGTTGCCGTTCCCTCCCGGCAGCCCGACCCGCGACACGCCCGACGAGTTCAACAGATCGTTCCCCTGCCGCTCCCCTTGAGGACGGTCAACCCCTGTCGGAACGCCTCGCCCACCCGCCGGCTTTTGTGTGGAAACGGCGCGGGCTATTTCGCTTCGTTGTGGAATGTCGGCGGCGGTCATCACGGCGGGAATGGCGTTGCTCAACAGGTTGAACTCCGGCAACGACGCGGTCATCACCTGTTGGTTCGTCTCGAAAACAACCTGCGGGATGCGCGACGAGATCGCCTCAAACTGCGGTGAGCGCGAGTTCGGCGAGTCTTCGCGGGTGGTCTGTCTCAGCGGCTTCTTCGGTGAGGACTTCTTTTGCGGCTCGGTCAGAAACAACACGTCGACGCTTGACTCGGGCGACGGCTCTCGTTGCCTCATCGTCGCAAGATAGAACGCGAACGCAAGCAGGATCAGCGCATGGAGGAACAAAGAGGTAAGGAGGAACGACCGATTCCGCCGCCCCTTTTTGATTTTCCCGACAAACGCCGGTTTCGGCAGTCCGCGCCATGCTTTGCGAGTGCGTCGCGCCATCACGCCTCTCCTTAAGCCGTCACTCAGAACTGCACCGTTGATTGAGCCCAGTATACGGCGCGGCGATATGAAATGCACGAACTTCCCCGATTTCACTTGCCTCCCCGCGCATTGTGTCGTTTTCTATCGCAAGTGAAATCGTCCCAAATCAGAAACGGAGATCGCCACCAATGGACTTGATCGTCTACTCTCCCGACATCGCCCGCATCATCGACGCCGACGAAGCCCTCGAACAGGTCGCCAGCGGGTTCGTCTTCACCGAAGGTCCCGTTTGGGACTCGAAACGCGCCCGACTCGTCTTCAGCGATATCCCGCCCAACCGCCAATTCCAGTGGACGGAAGCGGACGGCGCGTCCCTATTCCGCGAACCGACCGCCAACTCAAACGGCTTGACAATGGACGACGACGGCAACCAACTCAACTGCGAGCACTCCGGTCGCCGCGTCTCGAAACTCGGTCTGGACGACGGCAGTTTGGTCCCCGTTGTGTCGCACTATGAGGGCAAACGTCTCAACAGCCCGAACGATATCGTCGTCCATTCGAGCGGCGCGTTGTACTTCACCGATCCGCCTTACGGGGTGAAATCCGAAGACCGCGAGCTCGATTTTCAAGGCGTCTACCGCTACGACCCTAAGTCCGACACGCTAACGCTCTTGGTGGACGACTTCGACCGCCCGAACGGACTCGCCTTCAACGACGATGAAAGCGTCCTGTACATCGACGACACGGCGCGCCAACACGTTCGCGCCTTCCCCGTCAACCCGTACGGCACGCTCGGCGAGGGTCGCGTTTTCGGCGAGACGAACCCAAGCGTCGGCAGCGGCGCCCCCGACGGGGTGAAGGTGGATGTGGAAGGCAACGTCTACATGACGGGACCGGGTGGCATCTGGATATACGATAAGACGGGCAAACCGCTCGGCGTCATCAAAACGCCGGAGGTCGCGGCGAATCTCGGTTGGGGCGACGCGGACAAGAAGACGCTGTTCATCACGGCAACGTCCTCCATCTACCGCGTCAGAACGAAGATCGCGGGTGTGCGGCGGTTCTGACAGAGTTCGCCGCGTTAACCGTGTCCGACTGACAGGCGTCTCATCCCGGGACAAGACCGTATTAATTCTTGCGTCTGTCTTAAAGTCCTAGTGGTGTCATTCTGCGGCTCCGTGCCGAAGATACCGTGTTGAATGTCAAGCGTTTTTGAGGATGTTCGGGTCGAAAGGT
>JAQBWJ010000323.1 GCA_027625215.1 Candidatus Poribacteria bacterium | reverse complement strand
CTTGCCGCGACGAACTTCATGTTGACCGTTCGTGCCCGTTGGGCTAAGATAAATCGCATGAAGGGGCCGTAGCTCAGTTGGGAGAGCGCTTGAATGGCATTCAAGAGGTCAGGGGTTCGACTCCCCTCGGCTCCACCAGAATCTCCTTCCATAAGATCGAATCAGCGCTGAATTATCGAGATTCATCCGAATCAATCCGGTTTGAACCGCTCAACCCCAATTCGAGCGGTGTAGAAGCGACATCCGGCGTCAAGCACGTACCATCCACCGTTGACAATTCGCTCATCGCGTCACCATCCGTCGTCTACACTGGAGGGCAACGCGATGGCACGAGTACTTTGGATGATTCTGTTCGCGGCAATCGTCGTCTTTTACGTCTATCCTACCGATACACTCGTTGAGTTGATCGGGCGAAACGAGAGCCGTTCCGCAACGTTCGACTATAATACGGTGATACCGTTGCGACTCGTTTAACTCGCTCGATGGGACCCCCACTCATGTCGTCCGATTCGGCGCGATACGTTGAAGTCGCGTTCCCCGTCCCCGTGCGGCGAACGTTCACGTACCGCGTGCCCGACGATCTGGCGGATTCGGCGATGCCCGGCGTCCGCGTGCTTGCGTCGTTCGGGAGGCAGACGCTGGACGGCGTCATCGTCGCCGACGCGGGAACGCCCGACCTTCCCCCGGCGCGCATCAAGCCACTCATCGACGCGCTGGACGAAGAACCGTTTTTCTCGCCTGAACTCCTTGACCTCTGCCATTGGACGGCGGACTACTACCTCTGCTCGTGGGGGGAAGCGCTCCAAGCCGCCGTGCCGGGAGGCAGTCGGATGCTCCACCGTCGCCGCGTCTCGTTGACGGAAGAGGGCGCGTCCGTCGATACCCGCGAGTTAAAATCGCACACCCCGATTCAAGCGAGACTGCTGAACGCGCTGCGTCATCGCAACGGGCAGACGGTCGAACAGTTGCGTAAGGCGATGCCGAAGTCGGCGGTGTACGCGCCGCTAGCGGCATTAGAGTCGCGCGGTTGGGTGGCGGTCGAACAGGAGGTTTCTGGTGGCGTCTCGACAAAAACGGTGCAGGTCGCGCGATTGACGAAACCGCCAGTCGAGATCGCCGACCTTGCGAAACGGTTGCGTAAACGCGCTCCCAAGCAGGTCGCCATTCTCGAACATCTCTGCCGCGTGACGGACGACGTGCCCGTTCGCCAGTTGCTGCGCGAAGCGCAGACGACGTACGGCACGGTGAAGGCGTTGGAGGCAAAGGAACTGATCGTCGTCCACGAAGAGGAAGAACTCCGCTCCGCGTTGAACGACGAACTGGAAGGGCTCGCCTTCAGTAGCGACCCGCTCCTCCTCAACGACGAACAGCGCGACGCCTTCAGCCCCATCGCCAACGCCATCGACGCCGAACGCCACGAGACGACCGTCCTCTACGGCGTGACGGGGAGCGGCAAGACGGAGGTCTATATGCAGGCGATCCAACGCGCGATCAACTTGAAGCGCGGTGTGATCTGCCTCATCCCGGAAATCGCGTTGACACCCCAAACGATGCGCCGATTCGTCTCCCGGTTTGGGATGCGCGTCGCGGTGATGCACAGCCGTCTCTCCGCAGGGGAACGGTACGACGAGTGGCGGCGCGTCCGTCGCGGCGACGCGGATATCGTCGTAGGTCCGCGCTCCGCCGTGTTTGCGCCCGTTGAACGACTCGGACTCGTCATCATCGACGAGGAACACGAAACGACCTACAAACAGGAAGAGCCCTCGCCCCGATACCATGCGCGCGAGGTCGCCGAATACCGCGCGCGACAGGCAAACGCGCCGCTGGTGCTCGGGTCCGCGACGCCATCGCTTGAAAGCATGTGGCGGGTTGAGGCGGGTCGATACCGCCTTGCTCGGCTGAAACGCCGCGTGATGGATATCGCCCTGCCTGAAGTCCACACGATTGACATGCGAGAGGAACTGCGGAAGGAAAACCGCTCGATCTTCTCGCAAAAACTGCGCGACGCGATCCAAAACCGACTCGACAACGACGAACAGACGATCATGTTTCTGAACCGTCGAGGGTTTTCATCCTACGTCTTCTGTCGGGACTGCGGACAGGCGGCGAAATGTCCCGACTGCGTGATCGGGATGACCTATCACAAGCGGCAGGACATTCTCATTTGCCACCACTGCGGGCGCGTCAACCGACCGCCGCAGGTCTGCCCGAAGTGCGGAAGTCATCGCATCCGTCAGATGGGACTCGGCACGCAACAGGTTGAGGAACTGTCCCGCCAAGAGTTCCGTAACGCCCGCATCGCCCGCATGGACGCCGACACGACGACGCGCAAAGGTTCTCACGAAGCGATCTTGGGACGATTTCGAGACGGCGATCTCGACATTCTCATCGGCACGCAAATGATCGCCAAAGGGTTGGATTTTCCGAACGTGACGCTCGTCGGGGTGATTCTCGCGGAAACATCGCTCTATCTCCCCGACTTTCGCGCCAGCGAACGCTCCTTCAACCTGCTCACGCAAGTCGCGGGACGTTCCGGCAGAAGCGAACGCGGCGGCGAGGTCATCTTCCAAACGTATCAGCCCGACCACTACTCCATCGTCACCGCGCAACGGCACGACTACGACGCCTTCTGCGCTCACGAGTTCCCAGAGCGAAAACTGTACGGGTATCCTCCGTACGCGCACGCCTGTCGTTACCTGATTCGCGGCGAGCACGAAAAAGATGTGATCGACGCGGCGCACCTCATCAAACGAACACTGGAGCCGTTGATCGAGTCCGGCGACGGCGAGGACGTGACATTGAAAGGGCCCGCCGCGACGCCGATGGCGAGGATACGCGGTCAGTACCGATGGCACCTGCTCTTGTGCTGTGAGTCACCGAAGCGTCTTCAATCGTTGGGGAAACGAACGCTCGATGAAACCGCCGCCAAGTTTCGTCGCGGGGATGTCACGCTGACCGTCGATATGGACCCGATGAACCTGTTATGACACTGCCCTACCGAATCCTCGCATTGGACTTAGACGGCACGCTACTGACAACGAACAAGACGGTCAGTCCGAGAACGCTTGCGTCGATCCGTCGCGTCGAGGCGATGGGCGCGCGCGTGGTGATCGTGACGGGGAGGAACCTGCCGAAAGCGTGCGAGTCGGCGCGACTTCTCGGCGTCCCTACGACGGTGATCGCCCACAACGGAGCCGTTACCGCCGACGGCGACACCGAGTCCGTCATGGACGCGGCGTTCATCCCGTCGGAGACCGCCCACCGCCTTTGCGCCGAGTTCCGCGCCCGCGACTGTGAGCCGTTCCTCTACGTCCGCGACGGCGACGAGTTCCGATTGACCTACGAGTCGAACGAACGCAATCCTGCCCGCGACCGATATCTTGCGGCGAACGCTTCGGTGAGCCGCCGAGTCGCTCAAGTGGAAGACGGGATCGACGCCGTTGAGATCGTCCACATCGTCGCTATCGAACCGATGAGCCGCGTGAAGTCGACTCTGGATGAATTGACGGGCGTTCACTCCTCACCGAACGGGGCGACGGTGATGACCTCCGGCGGTCTGTACGACGGTTCCCACTGGTTTCTCGAAGCCGTCCCGACCACCGCGTCCAAACTGATCGCCATCTCGTCGTTGTGCGACGATTGGAACATCTCGTTAAACAAGGTCATCGCGGTTGGCGACAACTACAACGACGCGGAACTGCTCGCCGCCGTCGGACTAGGCGTGGCGATGGGCAACGCGCCCGATGAAATCAAGCGGATCTCCCGTCGTACCGTCGGCACGAACGACGAAGACGGGATCGCCGACCTGCTGTCTGACACGTTTTTCAACTCGTAACCGAATGCGACCCCTAAGGCGTTCCTTGATTCGACATAGGTTCCGCGCCTACACTGGCGCGAACCGACAAACGACCACCATCGGAAGAGACGATGACGAAACTTTACCGATACGGCGCGTCGCTGATGTTCTCGCTCGTCTCCTTCGCTGTCGCCGGATGCGGCGCGATGACGGGCTTCTTCGCCCCGCAGGAGATGAGCGAAAACTACGCCCTCACGCCCGGCACACTGGCGATTTCGACATGGGAATCGACCGATACACCCGTGCCCGAACTCATCGACGGCGATCCCGAAACGACGGTTGAAACGGCGCGCCAAATCATCATCCGCCTGCCGGAAAAACGGTCGATTCGTCGGATCGTGATGCGTAACGCCAACTATGAAGATGTGATTCTCTACATCGGCGGCGAAAAAGAGAACGAGTGGAAACAGGCGAGCCGCATCAAGCAGAACCGTGAAACGACGATCACCATTGACGTGACCGCCGTGACCGACCGTATCCGTCTTCGTATCGGCAACACGCACGACGACAAGATGGGCGTTGCCGATGGACCGAT
>JAQBWJ010000322.1 GCA_027625215.1 Candidatus Poribacteria bacterium | reverse complement strand
AGCCTCTTCGCATGGTTGGTGGAAATGCCCGTCCGAACCCCCGTTCCCGATGCGGCGGCAAACGACATCGAGATTACCGAAGCGCCGAAATATCTCCCAAGACTGAAAGAGACGCCATAACCCCTTGCCTGAACGTGATGGCACCGAGGTCGCAACGGTGGTGTGATAAATTGTGCCGCAAAACGTGAAGGTTCTTTGGGAAGGGGTGTGGGGAAACCGCATTCTTGCCAAAGAAAGGGTTTCCCCACGAATCCGATCTCAAGAAATGACTCTCACGGATTGACGTGTTCCATCTCCCACGTCTGCACCTGTTTTGCGACCGACTTCCCCGCCGTCGCAAACAGCCGCACGGGATGTTGCGCCGATTCGTCGCTGTAGTGGCGCATCGTTACGGCGACACGGTCGTTTGCGATCACCTCGATCACCGAGCGATCAACGTAAAGGTGGATGCGAAGCGTTTCCTTCGCTCCAAGTTTGAACGGCGCGCCCGCAAAAGTCGCTTTCTTGCGGTCGTAAGCGATGGTTACGTCTCCGAGCAACACGATCCCGACGGAATCCGCCATGCCCGTGTCGAATTCCGCGACGATCTCCAGCGTGTCGCCCTCAACATCCTTGAGCGTCCGCGACCCCAAGTTGTTCATCGGATCGAGCGTCACCTTCTCGAACGTCCGCCCCGTACGTCGCAACGAGTGAAGTTCCGGCGCGAAACGGCTTTCCGGTTTTCCGTCCGAGCTCATCGACAGCACGCGCGGCAACGACATGACACCGCTCCATCCTGCGCGAATCTGCTCCTCCTGAGAGCGCGTCTCTTGAATCCACCCCCAGATGATCCGCCGCCCTTGTTCATCCTCGAACGTCTTGGGCGCGTAGAAATTGCCGTGATCAATCAACCCATGCGTGTCGGAGACGAAGCGGTGATCAGCCGTGTAGTCGCCGATGTCGTAGTGGGAGCCGTGCCACGCCGTCAACAGCATGTGTCGGTCGCCGAGCGGAAAGAAGTCAGGACACTCGTGAACGCCGCGCGCCGCGTCCGGTTCGTAGAACAGGTGGACGTACTGCCACTCGATCAGATCGTCCGACCGATACAACAGCGACGTGCCGCCCGCGTCCTTGATGCCCGCGCCGATCAACATGTACCAACCGTCGCGTTCTTTCCACACGCACGGGTCGCGGAATCCGGTCAGCGCAAGCCCTTTGGGAGGCGCGGCGATAGCGGGCTGCTCGCGTTTCGTGATCGTTCGCAGCGTCGCGTCGCCCGTCGCGATCATCTGCACTTCGGGGCTGACGCCCGTGTAAAGGATCGTCGGGACGCCGTTGTTGTTGACGGCGCAACCCGTCCACACGCCGTTTTTGTCCGCGCCGCCCGGTGTCGGGGCGATGCCGATGGGCAGTTCCTCCCAGTGCGCCATGTCGTCGCTGACGACGTGCGCCCAATGGATATCCCCGTGATAGGGCATGTCCGGGTTGTACTGGTAGAACAAGTGATACTCGCCGTTGATTTGGATGGGCCCATTCGGGTCGTTCAGCCAACCAGGACGCGACGGCAACAGGTGATACTTCGGGCGGTTCGGGTCGTTCGACGCGACGGCGAGCCGTTCTTGACGCTCCAACACCGATTCGCGTTCGATTCTCTGTCGAAGTTCGTCTACGGTTGCCATCTGAACACTCTCCGTCAAACGGGTTGAATCGGGTTGAAGTCTGCGAGTTGTTGACTTGTCCAGCCGTCATCCAACAGCGGCACGGAGGCGCAGGCGAACCCACCCGTACGGTCCTTCCCGGCGACCCGTACGACGAGGACCTCTCCCGATCCTGCCGCCTTCTCGATCTGAGTCCACTCAATCGTCTTTAGTGGACCTTCATCCTCCGACCGCCCGCGCCGGGTACGAGTCGATTCCACGAAACATATAGGAACCGCTCGGTGATCGGTCCTGCGATCCAATCGCAGAGAAAGTTGGGGATTTTCCGTTCGTTCTCCCACTTGGCGCGCGTTTCAAGGTCATAGATCGCGTCGCCGCGCTCGTCCACCTCTACCTCGTAGACTACGCCCTTCTTGTCCTGAAGCCCCATCTCCGCGTCGCTCGTGATCGGGTCGGGTGGATCAATCACAACGATCCGCAATCGAACGAGCGTTTCTCCCGCTTTAACCTTGATCGTTTTCGCTTCCATCCCGAATCCACCTCGAATTGTTGTGCGCGATGTAATCCGGCGTTTCGTTGTGGGTGATTGTCGTTCGCGCAACGTCCGCCTCATCACGGATGAAACGAGGCGGAAACATCGTCAACCCCATAGCACTTTGTGACGGATCGCAGATTAAGCCATCCGTTTACTGAGATTGAGAACGGTCGCCCCGATGAGACTATCGCCGTTGAAATGAAGGATGATGTCGTCTTCGGTATGATCTGCATCGTCCGATTCCTTCACCTCACCAAATCTTAGGTAGAGTACATCCACGGGCTTATCGTACAAGAAGTGCCAATCGTACGACGGATCACCCGCCCGCCGAATCCCGCCTGTTTTGGAATCGATCCATCCTTTGCGGAAATGACCTTTCTTAGAGAACCAATCCGCCAGTCGATCCACAGCCCATCTAACATGCGATTGCATGTCTAGTTCTGAGGCAGCGATTGCCATAGTAAGCACTTTCGTAATGGGTATCGGCGTGTGAAGTATGCGGTGATCACAAACCCGTCCGAGTCCAATATCTCTCTGTAGACCACGACGAGATATTTTCCATCCGTCACATACCGACACGCAAGTTTTTCGCCGTTGGTTCCCTCAAAGATGGAGAGAGGGTCGGAAAGCGTTCGCCCTATCTCTCGTAATTGATCACCCAACTCAGGACGGCTCATTAGGATGTGAGCGAGTCTCTCTGCCGTCAGTCGGATCGGTACGTGCGACACCGATTCGAAGATTGAATGGATCGTCATAAGTTGAACTGATCGCTCCGCACAGGCGAACATCGCGTCGTCGGTTGATGTTCGCCTGTGATGACGCGCAACGACAAGCGTCGGCTACCGCGATCGCTTCAGTTTTCCCCATGCCGTAGGAAGACGGTCCGCCGGACTCACCGACAACGGCGCTTCCACCTCCGCCACCGTCTCACCGATCACGACGTTGTCGTAAAACGCGACGTCGGGCGATTCCGCGCCATACGTCCCGAAGTACCCCGTCTTGAACGTGCCGTCTTGTCCCATGACGAGCGCGGGTAGGTCGGCAAATGATGTGTCGTCATCCCGCAGTTTCATCTTTGCTTCGAACGAGTCGCCTTTCAGCGTGAGCAAGATCGTATACCACGTCTTGGTATCGGTCGGATTCGGGGTTGCGCCGAGTTGAACCCACGTCGCGTTGATCCGGCTGTAGATGTTGATGGAGTTGCCGTTGGCGGGCGCGCGGCGGTCGATCAGGTAGTGGTTCGCGCGATCTTGATACCGGAAGACGGTGCCGAGTTGCACGCCTTCCACCGCAAGATACCAGTCGAACTTGACGACGATATCGTCCCAGTCCGCTTCGCCCGCGAGGTAGATGCGCCCATTCTTATCGCCGCGCAACGACGTGACGAACGCCTGATTCGCGCCACCCGCCGGGTCTTTCACAATCGCGCCCGGAGGATCGCCGATGGGGTCGCCGATCAGTTGCCACTTCGAGGGCTCCGCGCCGATGGCGTCGCTCTCGAAATCGTCGGCGAACAAAATCTTGGCGTTCACCGAATGAACGGCGACGCACATCAGCGCGAACAAAACGACATAGTGGTATCGAACCGACATGACGTTCTCCTTCTGATTGTTGGGTATAACGTTTCATCCATATGAGGGTTCGAGATTTCTCGTTCTCGCTCCTTATTCTCTATTCACGCGAGGAGTTGGCGCAAGCGCTCTTTTCAATGAGAAGCGGCATTGTTATCCTGAATACCAACGCCCCGATTTTCACCGCTTTTGGAGTAGACGAAGACGATGCCGATTTCTGACGATTACCGATTTACATTTGACGTGCAGGGATATCTACACCTGCGCGGCGCGTTGACACCAGACGAAGTTGCCGAATACACCCGCTGGATGGATGAAGTGGAGGGAGTCGATGTCGAAGCGGTGAACGCGGACGACCCCGAAGCCCGCAAACATCAGTTGAACCGTCCAGTCTCGAGGGTGTTCGACGCCGACCCGCGTTTTTGTCGATTCCTCGATCATCCTGTCACGGAACCCTATCTGATCGAGTTTCTCGGCGAGAACTACAAGCACATCGACAACGAGGTCTACTATACCCATCCCGACTACAAGGGCGGCGGATGGCATCGCGGCGTCAGTACCCATTCGACGGGACACGTGCGCGAGGGAGCGTTCATCTGCCCGATGGTCAAAATCTTTTACTGCTTGACCGACGTGGGACCGAACGAGGGTGAGTTTGAAGTCGTG
>JAQBWJ010000321.1 GCA_027625215.1 Candidatus Poribacteria bacterium | reverse complement strand
GTTGAGACCCACCAAGGATACGCCACCTGATTCAATTCGCCCATACACAACTTTCGATCATATCTCGATCAAATCTCCGCTCTCAGTCTCAAACTTTCAGGGCGACGCGGTGTTTTCCTTCGCTGCGAGCGACCACATCATTCAAAGTCAAACGCTCGTGGAAACGATTGAAAGCATGTACATCGCGTTTACCAACCAGCGCGAAACGATGCGTCAGAACACGACCTGCGAGTGCACCGCCTGTAAAAACATGACGACGCTTGATCTCAAAATCTGCATTCATCACGGAACGTTTGCCGTCGACGACATGGGCGGTGGTCGGCAGGAACTGAGCGGGCAGGATGTCATCCTGATCCATCGCATCATGAAAAACAGCGTCCGCGAAACGACGGGCGTCCACGCCTACGCCGCCTTCACCGACGCCGCACTTGACGCGATAGACCTTCCCGAATGGCGGGCGACGCTCAAGCCGCATCAGGAGGAGGTCGAGCACATCGGCACGGTTTCGATGGGGATCGACAACCTGAAAGTCGTATGGGAGGAGCGTCGGCAGGCGTCCACCTTCCGAGTCGCGCACCACAAAGCGCAGATTCACCACACGGCGGACGCGCCGATTTCGCCCGCGACCGCGTGGGACTATCTCACCGAGCCGGAACACAAGCGTCGGTGGATGGAAATGAAATCGGTGGCGCGCGAGAACACTGTAGAGGGACGGTACGGCGTCCGTACGCAGTATCATTGCGCGCATGAGATGGGCGATTTTTTCGAGAAGGTCGTCAGTTGGCATCCGTTCGAGTACTTCTCGTTCGATTCCATCGCGCCCGGAGGCGTAACCTATCTGGAAACGTTCGAAATCGAACAGACGGATGATGGGGTGCGAATGCACGTGCTCGTCAACGTTCCTGCTCCGAAGAATCCCATCAAACGTTGGATGACCGCGAAATCGAGGACGATGATTCAAGGCGGAATGGATCAGACGTTGGGGCACTGCATGGCACACCTTGCGGACTTGATCCGCGAAGACATCGCGTCAGGTGCGTTGAAACCGCTTGAGGCTTCCGCGTCGGACGCGGCAGGTTGAGGGGATTCCGTTGAAACGCGAGCGCGTGCCCATTCTTGAATACGATCCGGTTAAAACGGCGGTCATTACCCCCTCCGGAGGTGACTTAGCCGTGCCGGAGCACTGTATCATCTGCTTCTTTCAGGACGTGATCGACGGGTTGCGCGAGATCGGTTCGGTTGAGGAAATCGGGCATCGCGCGTCGGAGATGGGGAAGCACCCGGTCTACGGCGCGACGATCAACGGGGCGCGGATCGGTGTGTTTCATCCCGGCGTCGGAGCGCCGTTGGCGGCGGGATTTCTGGACGAGTTGATCGCGGGCGGCGGACGCAAGTTCATCGCCTGCGGTGGGGCAGGGGCGTTAGACAAACACCTGACGCTAGGGCATCTTGTCGTTCCCAACGCGGCGGTGCGGGATGAAGGAACATCCTACCACTATCTCCCACCAAGCCGAGATGTGGTTGCCAGCCCGGAGGCGGTCGCCGCGATTGAGGCGACACTGACGAAACACGGCGTTCCATATGTCGTCGGGAAGACGTGGACGACGGACGCGATCTATCGGGAAACACGCGAGCGGGTCAACCGTCGTCGGGACGAGGGATGCCTCACGGTTGAGATGGAAGCGGCGGCGTTCTTCGCGGTCGCGCAGTTTCGTGGGGTGACGTTCGGGCAGATTCTATACAGCGGGGACGATCTCACGGGCGACGAATGGGACAGCCGCGATTGGCAAACTCAGTCGGACGTGCGGCGACGCATGTTCGAGCTCGCCGCCGAAGCGTGCCTGCTGCTTTGACGAAGGGGATGACCCGCCGAGCCATCCCCTCTTCGATCCAACCGTTGCTTACACCGGACTCAATTCGTGGCACTTATCGATCAGCCACATCAGCCGACGCACGCTCTCCGGCGTGATCACGAGCGGCGCGTCGCCGCGAATCGACGGATACAGGTCTTCGTAAAGCCGTTGATTGCTGTTCGTGAAACGCTCTTTGCTGAGGTCGAACTCTTTTTCCGTCCAGTTGAACTGCTCGCGGTTGTAACTGCGGTCGGGGGTGGGGACGCGCGACACTTCGCGGTGAGGCAGTTCACTCGGATCGTGTTCTTCACTCGAATATGGTTCTGTCCCCCGTACAGGCCGCCTTGCGTGCCGTTCACCATCCAACGCTCCTGTCCGAACGCGACAGTGCTCAGCACCTCCACGTCGATGACGGGCGCGCCGGGCGCTTTCAACAGCACTTTCACCGTGTCGTCCGCGTCGCCGAGCGACAACGGCGTCTTCTCCAAATGACAGGTCACTTCAGGTTTCGCGTCGCCGAACAGGATGAGCGCGTGGTCGAGCGGGTGCGGTCCCGTGTTGTTGAGCGAGCCGCCGCCGAACTCTTTGAGCGTCTGCCAGTCCCACCGCCGCGAAAAGCCGTGATAGGCAATCCGAATGTGGACGATCCGCCCCAACACGCCGGAGTCCACAACCTCCTTCACCTTGAGAAAGTCCGCGCCGTAACGGTAGTTCTGGCTGCAAGTGACGAGTTTACCCGTCTCCTTCGAGACGGCGATCATCTTGTCCACGTCGGCGACGTTGGTCGCAAACGGCTTCTCCACGAGGGCGTGTTTCCCGGCGCGCATCGCCTTGATCGCGTAGTCGGCGTGGAGGAAACTCGGCACGGCGACGACGATCAGTTCGAGGCTGTCGTCGGCGACCATTTCGTCGAACGTCGCGTAAGCCTTGCAGCCGTGTTTGTCCTGCGCCTCCTTGCGGCGAGCGGGATCGTCATCGCAGACGGCGGAAACGGCGTACTGTTCCATGTTGCCCAACGTCGAGCAGTGTAAACTCCATCCGGCGCGTCCGAGTCCGGCGACGCCAACGGCAATCGGTTCGGGCATGAGTTCGTCCCCTTTTTCAATGACTTTTGCATGTGATCCATAAGCGCAGCGCTTCCGCGACGATACCACGAGTTTGAATCGGTCGCATCCGGCAACGATGGTTTGGTATGACCACTCGGTTCGCGTATAATGGGAATGATCGAATGGGCGCGACGATCCACGCAACCCTAAACACGAACCCCATTCCCCGAAGGCGCGCGGATGCAACGAGGTTTTTTCGGCGGCAACCAATTCCGCAGGCAGGGGACGCTCCCGCCCGTGCTCAAAACGCTGCTTTTGTTGAACGCGGGAATCTACCTCGCCCAGATGATTTCGGCAAACATCATGCCGTTCATGTATGAACTCCTGTTCCATCCCGGCATCGGACTGCTGCCGCTCAAAACAAATCTCGATCCGCGACTGGCGCATGTGTACGGGCTGTTTCAGCCGTGGCAACTGATTACCTATATGTTCCTGCACGCGAGCCTGTTCCATATCGGGTTCAACATGCTGGCGCTATGGCTGTTCGGGGTGGAAATCGAGGAGCGATGGGGCACGCAGCATTTTCTGACGTACTACCTGATATGCGGCATCGGCGGCGGGGTCTTGCAGATTGTGATGCCGATGCTCCTCCAGTCGCTTGCGCCGATTCTATCCGGCATCATGCCGTTCGGGTTCACGAAACAGACGTTTCAACCCAAGCCGGTCGTCGGGGCGAGCGGGGCGGTGTACGGCGTGTTGCTCGCATTCGGGATGATATTCCCGAAGCGCACCGTGTTCATCCCGCTGTTCATCATCATGATTCCCGTCCCCGCGCGGACGTTGGTGATCTTCTATGCGGGGATTTCGATCTTCGGGGGGTTGAGCGGAGGAGGCGGTGTCGCGCACTTCGCGCATTTGGGCGGGATGGCGTTCGGCTACATCTACATCAAGATTCAACAGCAGCGCCGCAAAATCTTACGGTGAGCGGGCAACGTACATAAAAATGGTGCCGGGAGCCGGACTTGAACCGGCACGACCGTGAGGTCGGAGGATTTTGAGTCCTCTGCGTCTACCAATTTCACCACCCCGGCACGATTGGTCGCTGTCTATTATGACATATTACACCGCGTGCGGCAAAACGAAATTGCGGTGTCGCGCGACAAGATTCATGATGCCGCCAATTCACGGATGGTCGGCGTCACGTAGGCGATGGCGTTATCGACCCAATCGACCAACGCGCCTTCATCCGCTTTGCGGACGTTCGCGCCGCCGTGTGTCGGGAACCACATGAGCGCGTGCGCCGCAATTCCCAGGCGGTACGCCCGATCCCATGATTCCGCCGTGTACCCCGTCCCGCCGCACTTCATGTACTGCTCGAAGTAGAGCGCGCCGAGCGCGTCGATCCACGATGCGCCGGAGGCTCCCCAAGTGTGATAGACGTGTTTCGCCACGTCCAGCGCGGCGGGACTTTTCCCCATGCACTCCCAATCGACGAGCGAAAGCGTTGGGGTA
>JAQBWJ010000320.1 GCA_027625215.1 Candidatus Poribacteria bacterium | reverse complement strand
CGCATGGTCTTTCAAACTGTTGAACACGGATCATTGACGGGTGACGGGTTATTACGCAAGAGGTCTATTTATCACTTCTTTCCCAAAACGAAAAAGAAGCCGGAAAGTGAGGAGTGAGTTGGAGTAGTTGGAGCCCCCTCGCTCACTCCTCGCTTCTCACTTCTTACCCAGTTACGCAAAACAAAAGGAAGTCCTGATGGCGAAGCATCCCGTCGTGAAGGCGGAAAATCCGCTCGTGATGAACCTTCCCCACTGCGTCTTGGAGTGGCACTGTTTCGCCGACAACACGCCCTCCACGAAACTCGCGTTTGGCACGGCGACGTTTCCCGTCGGCGGCGGACACGACAAACACCGTCACCCCAACGCCGAAGAGTTCATCTATGTCGTGAAGGGCAAGGCTCGTCAGGGGTTGGAAGGGCAGGAGTTCGCCATGCTTCCCGGCGACTGCATCCACATCCCTCAAAACGCCGTCCACTACACGTTCAACGAGGGCGACGGCGAACTCGTCATCATGGTCGGGTTCAGCGACGCCCGCCCCGATACGGTCAATCTCTGACCACCGTTTGTCGAACGCGGTGGGAGTGCGACTAGCCGTACGTGGCGGTGAGACGTACAATGTGTCTGTACACTGCCCTCTCGGTGGCTGTTCACGGCTGATGCGTTCAGGGACTGATGAGAATGACCTTTCACCGACTCGGCATCGCGCTTTGGGTCCTCGTCGCGCTTATACCGTTGCGCGCGCAGACGGACAACCTTTTCGGCGAATTTGAATCGCTTGAGGCGCTTCTCGACACCGAGATCAGCACCGCGTCGAAACACAAGCAGACCGCCAACGACGCGCCCGCCGCCGTCGCCGTCATTACAGCGGACGATATCGCCCGTCATGGCTACCGCAACATCGTTGAGGTGCTCGACTCCGTTCGCGGGCTTTTCGATGTGAACGACCGATTGGCGCATCGAATTGGAACGCGCGGCATCAGTTCGTTGACGGACAGCAACCATCGCATGTTGCTTCTCGTCAACGGGCAGGTGATGAACGAGTGGCTGCGCGGCTATGCGATTGTCGGCAACGCGTCCCTACTCATCCTTGAAACGGTTGAACGCATCGAGATCATGCGGGGTCCCGCGTCGGCGTTGTATGGCTCGAACGCGATGTTTCTTGTCGTCAACATTATTACGCGGGACGGGGCGCAGTTCGACGGCGGACAAGTGGGCGTCTCGGTCGGGCAGGAGGGCGAACGGGTCGCATCAGCGACGTACGGCACATCGCTTGGCGGCGAGGCGGACGCGCTTGTTTCCGTCCAAACGGCGGACATCGACGGCTCCGACTATTACTCGGCGTTCCACAACGCGACGGCGACGGATAACGACAGCGAACGCTTTTCAAAGGTGTTCGGCAGCCTGAACGCCGGAAGATTCCGCTCTCACGCGTTCTTTACGACGATTCGGAAACAGATGCCGACGGGCGGTTACGGCGCGGAGTTCGGCAATCCCGATTCCTCGATTCTGGATGAGAGGTTTGGAGGTCAAGCCGAGTTCGAGGCGGTTTCGTCCGCGACGGCGAACATTCGGCTCAGGAGTTACTTTCAATCGGCGGATAGTGTCATCCGCTTCGTCGACGCGAAGAGTCGACCGCCGAACGTGCAAGGTTCAGGTGTCTCGGCGGGCGCAGAGGGGCGATTGATTTGGGATGTGCGCGTCAACAACCGACTGACTCTCGGCGTCGAATACCGCGATAACTTCAACACATCGTTGAAAGCCTCAACGGAGAGCGGCATCGTATTCTTCGACGGAGGCGCGTCGTCGTCCGTTCTCTCCATCTATGCGTTCGACGAATACCAGATCAACCCGGACCTCCTCGTTTCATTCGGCGTCCGGCACGACCGACATTCGAGCAGCGGCAGTTCCGCGACGGCGCCGCGCGCCGCCCTGATCTACCATCCGTTTCCCGCGTCGGCGGTCAAACTGCTGTACGGAGAAGCGTTTCGCTCGCCGACCTTTATCGAGCGCGAGTTCGTCGTCCCGTTCATTCTCGCCCCGAACCCAAACCTTCGCCCCGAAAAGGTGCAGACGTACGAAGCGGTCTGGGAGCAGCGAATCAAGGGCGCGTACTTCGCCACCGCATCCGTCTACCGGAACGACATCGACGGGCTGATTCAAGGCTATTCGCGAGAGGTAACGCCGTCGATGTTCCGAAACGGCGACAAAATCCTCGCGTCGGGCGTCGAACTGGAGGCGTGGGCGCGTTGGACGAACGGCTCCGGCGGTTACATGAGTTATTCGTACCAGCACGCTGCGCCCGCCGAGTCGGACGAACGGTTGGACTACTCTCCCGCGCATTTGATGAAGTTGGGGGCAACTGTCCGGTTGCTCGATTCGGCGTTCGTCGCGTTGGACGGCAGGTACATCTCGTCTCAATTCAAGTTAACTCGTTCCAGCGATACGCAACGTCGGGTGTCGGACGGCTACTTCGTGATGGACACGGCGATCACGACGAAGCCGATCTTCGACTTCCTGCGGCTGCAGTTGCGCGTCACGAACCTTTTGAATACCGCCTATGAAATGCCGTTGGAACGGTACGACATTGACCGCGACAACGACGGCATCCCCGACGCGACGCTGGATTCCGCGAGCCAAAAAGGTCGCCAGATCGTGCTTTCCGCGAACGCTCGTTTTTGAGCCGCAAATGGGGCGATTCCATCCGCCGCCGGAATGACCTATCCTAAGCAGTGTGAAGACGAAACTCTACACATCCGGGCACGGCGACTCAACTCGCGGGGATAAGCGAGTTGGACTCGCGTTGATCACGTTCAGAGATTAATAAGGGAAAATGAAGCGTCACCGCATCAGTATCGTATTGTGGATTTTCGTCGCGCTCGTTTCCGGACGGGCGCAGACGAACGATCTGTTTGGCGACGCAGCGTCGTTGGCGGAACTGCTGGACACGGAGATCAGCACCGCCTCGAAGTACAAACAGTCCGCAAACGACGCACCCGCCTCCGTCACGGTCATCACCTCCGACGACATCGCCCGGTACGGCTATCGCAATATCGCGGAGGCGCTCGACTCGGTGCGCGGTCAGTATCACGTTTACGATCACATCTCGCACCGCGTGGGGTCGCGCGGCGTCGGTTCCGTCACCGAGCTCAACCATCGGATGCTGGTGCTGCTGAACGGGCAGGTGCTGAACGAGTGGCTGGGCGGGTCGGCGATGATCGGCAACGCCTCGCCCATCATTCTAGATACAGTGGAACGCATCGAAATCATGCGCGGTCCCGGTTCCGCGCTGTACGGCACGAACGCGATGTTCCTCGTCGTGAACATCATCACGCGCGACGGGGCGCGACTCGACGGGGGACAAGCGAGCGTCTCGGTTGGGCAGGAAGCCGAGCGGGTCTTCTCCGGCATGTACGGCGCGTCCGTGGGCGACGAATCGGACGCCGTGATCGCCTTCACCACGACGAATATCGACGGCTCCGACTACTATTCCGCGTTCCACGATGCGACGGCGGTAGATGTCGATCAAGAGCGCTACACGCAGGTATTCGCCAGCCTGAACGCGAGTCGGTTCAGGTCGCACGCCTTCTTCGTGACGCGGCACAAACAGTTGCCGACAGGAGCATTCGGCGCGACCTTCGGCGATCCCAATTCCGGTTCGCGCGATGAACGCATCGGGGCGCAAGTAGAGTTCTCGGCGTTTACCTCGCCGACGGCGAGCGCTCATCTGCGTGGCTATGTTCAGGCGGCGGAGAGCGTCGCCCGCTTCGTCAACGCGGTGACAGGCGCAAGGCGTTTCAGCGGGGATGGAGGCGCGATTCATCTGGGATATTAGGGTGAATAACCGCGCGACGTTCGGGGTCGAGTACCAGAACAACGTGAAAACCGCGCTGTCGCTGGCGACGGAGGACAGATTCACCTATTTCGAAGCCGACATCCCGTTCACCGTCATGTCGATTTATGCGTTCGACGAGTACCAGATCAGCAAAGACCTGCTCATCTCGTTCGGCGCGCGCCACGACCGAAACTCGAAGGACGAAAGTTCCGCGACGGTCCCGCGCGCGGCACTGATCGTTCACCCGTTCCGTTCGTCGTCGGTGAAACTGTTGTACGGCGAGGCGTTCCGCGCGCCCGGGTTCGTGGAGCGCGATCTCGCCGTTCCGTTCCTTCTTGCGCCGAACCCCAACCTTCGTCCCGAACGGGTCCGCTCATATGAAGCGGTCTGGGAGCAGCGTGTCGGGCAGTCCTACTTTGCGACCATCTCGCTCTACCGAAACGACCTGTTCGACATGATCCGCACCCTTTCAACCGAAGTTCTGCCGACAAAGTACGACAACATCGGGAGGGCGCGCGCCACCGGCGTTGAGGTCGAGGCGTGGGCGCGTTGGTCGAACGGGGCGGGCGGGTTTGCAAG
>JAQBWJ010000319.1 GCA_027625215.1 Candidatus Poribacteria bacterium | reverse complement strand
CCGGATGACGCCGAACCGCACGGCATCAACGCCGAACCCATCTACGACCCGAACAACGGCGAGGGTGAATTCGCGCTCGATCCGTCCAGTCCCGGCTACGACCAGGGCACCCTCCTCAACAACTTCAACGACGGGTTCGAGGGGAACGCTCCCGACGTGGGCGCGTTTGAGCGCGGGTCGAAGCCGATGACGTTCGGGGTGGAGGCGTATCGGGAGGTGTGGTGACAAAGGCTCCTTCCCCCTGTGGGGGAAGGTTGGGATGGGGGTTCTCCAATGCTCGCCTTGAAGACCGCGCCGCAAGGGATCGACACTATGGCGCATCCCGATTGGTTTTGCCGCGCGTGAGCGTGTAGCCGTTGCCGGAGGCGTCCGCGTAGGTGGGACTGTCCCCACCTTCATCGAAGCGCCAGAGGGCGACGGTGAAGTCATCCGATTCGAGACGGCGGGGCGGGTCGGCGATCATGTCGGCGATGCGGAGGTCGGAGCGGGTGGACGGCGCGCCAAGCCCATCATCGGGGTAGCGCGGTTTATTCGAAATGCGGACATCGGCAATCTTGCCGGGGAACCGATGGCTGTGTACACCCCATGAGTGGTAGAGCGTCCTCTCTCCGGGGTTCGATTTGCGAAAGATGATCGGCTCCGACCCGCCAATATAAAGGGGGTACCCAAGATTGACCGGAATCTGTTGCTTCGTCGTTCGCGGACCGACGTTGTGGGCGAATGTATCTGCGCGTTGGTTGCTCAACAGTTTGCCGTTCAGCGTCAGTTGCATGTAGCTCACGGGCAGCGTCGGGACGGGATCGAGCGGTCGCGAACGGTCGTAGTAGAGCGGCTCGAGTCGGGCGAAATGTACGGGGTCGATCTGCACGGCAAGGTGGAACCATTCGCCGATCGGCAGGTCGTCGTTCGAGAACTCGTAACCGGTTCCTCCGCCCTCTTGATATTGAACGCCGTATTCCGTCCGCGTCGAATGAAACGCACTGTAGGCGAGGAAAGGTGAGTAGTCGGGGCTGCTCACGAGCGGCGGTTCGTTTAGATAGAGGTCCTTGTGCTGTTCGTTCAGATAGTCGAAGTCCGCTCTTCCCGTCACCAGCTCGAACGAGAACCATCCCGGCTGCGCGAACAGCACGAACCGCTCTCTCTTTGGTAACGGCGCGTCCAAATAAAACCAACCTTCGAGCGTCAGTCCGTACCGCAATGCGATCTCTCGCAGCGGGATATCCACAGTGGCAAACTCGTTTTCGCCGAGCGTCATCGTGCCGTTCTCGCCGCGAACCTCCGCGCGTTCGGCAACAAGCATGACCCGCTGCTCCCCTGCCTGAGCCGTCCCGTCGGGGGTCGGCTCCGCGTCGGCGGTGCGGGCGAGATGCGTCGTCAACAGCCCCGCGCCGACCAACAGGTGCAGCGTCACCGCCGCCGCGACGCTCAACGGGGTCCGATTTTTCTGCACGACCATGAGCCAGTCTTCCCCTTCCGCGCGCGACTTCCAACCGATGAACGCGGCGACTCCCACGAACCATCCGCCCAAACGCCGACGCAACCGCTCTCTCGCCCGATGCAGCCGCGAACGCGCCGCCGTATACGACAACCCCGTCTCCCGACGCAGCGCGTCGTAATCCCTGTCGTTCAGATGATAGGTGACGATCAGGTCGCGGTCGAACGGGTCAAGCGTGTCGAGCGCGTCCGACACCTGCGCCCAACGTTCAGCGTCGGTTGCCTGATTGAGCGGCGTCGGACGCTCGTCGGCGCGTTCGGGGATCATCTCAACCGGGATCGACAGACGCTGACGATTCCACGACCGAGCCGTATTACGGGCGATGGCGGCGATCCACTGAGGCAGACGGTCTTCGTCGCGCAGGCGGTCGCGGTTCGCGTAGACGCGCAGCAGCACGTCTTGAGTGAAATCGTCCAGCGCGTCGCGGCGGTTCGGGGCGCGGACGAGCATCCCCGCGCCGATCCGTCGGATGCGCGCGACCTGCGCCAACACCAGCGCGTCGAATGTGCCGTCAGGTCGGTTCGTCAAAACCCCTTGCCTTCCAAATTGGACTTCATGTGACAATGACGCGATGGAGCGTATTTCGTCGCATCTTTTTCTCGAAAAATGCGGTCGAATGCGCGTCGTGTTGTCGTAATAAATCCGACAAATGGCGGAACGATGCAACCAACAGGTCGATTCGCGCGCGTCGAAACATCGGCGTTATTTTTTAGATACCAACGTTCGGCGATCGGTGGGTCTTTCTCGATAGACACGCAATTTCGTCACTGGGGAAAATCGATTGAAGTTCGATGACGGTCGGGGGTCGCTGGCGTCGCTGGTTGAGATCACGCAAGAGGCGAAGCGTCGGCGGTCGGAGCGCGACCCGGCGTTCACCGAGATCGTGCGGCGGTTTCAGGACATGGCGTTCGGGTACGCCTTCTCCGTCGTCGGCGACTTCCACGCCGCCGAAGACATCGCCCAAGAAGCGTTCATGGAGGCGTGGACGCACCTCCAAGACCTGCGCGAGGCGGCGGCGTTTCCCGGATGGTTCCGCCGCATCGTGTGGAAGCGATGTGATCGATATATCCGCCGGAAGCGGCTTCCGTCCGCGTCGATGGCGGAGGCGGAACACGCGCCGTCGAACGCGCCCGACCCGCACGCGCTCGCCGAGCGGGGCGAACTGATGGACGCCGTGCGCGCGCTTCCCGAACCGGAACGGGCGGCGACCGCGTTGTTCTACGTGAGCGGCTACACGCACGCCGAGATCGCCGACTTCCTCGAAACAACCCCCGCGACGGTCAACAACCGCCTCCGAGCGGCGAGGCGGACACTTCGCATCAAAATGCTGGGCGAAAGGATGCTGGAGAACGTGAAAGAGAGCCTTCACGCGCAACGACCGTCACGAACCGAGGCGTTCCTGAACGAGGCGGTGAAGCGTCCGCCGGAACTGAACGCCGACAAGTGGGCGATCTTCCAAGCCTGCAACGACGGAGATTTGGATACCGTGCGTCGCATGTTGGACGAAAACCCGGAACTGATCCACGCGGGGTACGCCTATTGGCAGCCGTTGCACTTCGCATCGCGGGCGGGGAGAACGGAGATCGTCAAACTGCTGCTGGAACGCGGCGCCGATCCGTTGGAATCCGTCTGGTGGGCGTACAACCTCCCGGTCGATATGGCGGCGGATCGGGGACACGACGAGATCGTCGCGCTGCTCAAGGCGGCGATGAAGCCGCGCGCGAACCTCAACGAGGACGGCGGCGACAACCCGCTCTGCGACGCGGTGCGCGCCGCCGACTTCGCCCGCATCGACGCCCTGCTGGATGAACAGCCGGAGTTGATGAACGTCGCCGAGCGCGTCCCCGACCGCGACTCCGAGACGCAACAGCCGCTTCATATCGCCGTCGAGATGGGGAGCATTCGTCTCGTTGAAATCTTGTTGAATCGTGGCGCGGACATCGAGGGGCAGCGGTCGGACGGGTATAAGGCGATCCACCTCGCTCTGTGGAAGCGACCCTCGCACCGTCCCGAAGAGGGCTGGCAGATGGCGCAATACCTGATTGATCGAGGGGCGACCTATTCGATCAGCGTCGCCGCCGCGCGGAACGACATGAAGACCGTTCGCGCAATGCTGGACGAAGACCCGTCGCGCGTCAACGAGCAGGACACGTTCGGCTACAGACCGATCTCATGCGCGGCGGAGCGGCATCACGTCGAGATGGTGCGGTTTCTCCTCGAACGGGGAGCCGACCCGAATCTGCCTGAAGCGGCTTCCACGAAAGGGTACGCGCTTTACTCCGTCACGTTCGGGAACGAGCACGTCGAGATCGCGCGGATGCTGCTCGAAGCGGGGGCGGACCTTCGCAGCGAGCGGGAGTCGTCCGGCGACCCGACGTACGCCATCGTCGCGCAGCAGTGGCAACGCGCGCCCAAGAGCCCCGAACTGGTGAACCTGCTCTATGAGTACGGCGCGTCCATCGGGATCGGGTTGGCGGCGCGGGTGGGTCGGCTCGACATCGTGGGCGAGATATTGGCGGTCGATCCGTCGAAGGCGCAGGACGGGCTCGGCGGCGCGATCCGCGACGGGCGGTTGGATATCGCGCGGTTGCTGATCCGACGCGGCGCGCGCTACAACCCGAAGACGGTCGCCGCGTGGCAGACGCCGATGATGCAGGCGTTGGGGCATCGCCAAGTGGATGTCGCCGCGTTTCTGCTCGAACAGGGCGACGACATCAACTGGACGAACTGGCGCGGGCAGGGACCGATCCACTACGCGATCAAGCGAGACCGACCCGATATGATCGACTGGGCGTTGGATCACGGCGCGGACATCGACCTGCGCGACTGGGAGTTGGAGTCGCGCCCGTTGGGGTGGGCGGCGCACTACGGGCATCGGGCGTGCGTCGAGGCGTTGCTGCGGCGCGGCGCGACGGTGCA
>JAQBWJ010000318.1 GCA_027625215.1 Candidatus Poribacteria bacterium | reverse complement strand
CCTTTGCCGACGTTGAACGCGATAAGTCGCACCTTCCCCAGCGCGAAATCAACGATCTCGCGCGCTTCGGGCGTCCGCAGCAGACGCATGAACTCGTCCGCGCAGAGCCGTTCGGGGCTGACGTACAGGTCGATGCCCACGTCGCCGGGAGCAAACGTTTTCGGGTCATGGAAGTAGTCGGGGGAGGACACGCGCGCCACTTTTGTTTCGACCCCGTGCTTGGCGGCGGCGAAACAGGCGAGCATGTTGATCTCGTCGTCGTTCGTCAAGGCGATCAACAGGTCGGCTTCGGGCAGCCCCGCCTGCATCAGCAATCGCATCGACGCGCCGGAACCTTGCAGCGTGAGCAGGTCGAAATGCTCGGCGACGCGGTTCAGCGAGGCGGTGGATTCATCGATCACGATGACATCGTGGTGCTCCGCCGTCAGCACCTTCGCGGTGTGATAGCCCATCTCTCCGGCGCCGACGATAATCACTTTCATCGTATTTCGATGACCCCCCTTCAACAGCGACTAACGATACTGGAAGGGAGTTGAAATGTCGAGTCCGCCGTAGGGAGAAGTGAGAAAAGAGGAGTGAGAAGTGAGCGCGGAATGGCGGTCGTTTCCGGCGACGCTCACTCCTCTTTTCTCACTCCTCACTCCTCAACTTCTCACATGGGAATGAGGGCAACGGCGCACAGCGCCGCGAGAAATGCCGCAATCGCCCACGACACAAAGCGATACGCGGTCAGTTGGGGGAACCGTTCCTTGTAGATGCCGGAGTCGCTCATTTCGTCGATCTGCTGCGCCACCGAGAGTCGGTCGGACGACCGCTCCCATCTGCCGAACGACAGCCACATCGGGACGACAATCAACGCGATCAACACGACCAGATCACGCCACATCAAGGGGCATGTCTCCTTAAGTTTCATGCGGCGGGAGGTGAAACCGCCGTCTTTCTTGGGATCGTTCTTGGGCGTACCGTGTATCTCATCGGTACGTTTCGTCGTCTTGTCCTCATTGCAAGAGAGGCGTGAAAGACGACGTTCACCCTTACCGGAGTCGGGGAGGCACTTTTCTAGAACTAAACACGGGTATTCTCGACTCGTGTTGATATTCCACGAACCCCCATCCCAACCTTCCCCCGCAAGGGGAAGGGGTCGGCTTCCTCCGCTTGGACGGTTGTGAAAACGCTGATTATCAGCACGAGTTGAGAATACGTAAACGCGCGTTTTTCTTGCGATCAATCGCGCCAGTCTGAAACCATTTATCGGCAACATGGGGCTATGTTGATGAACGCCGTTTTCGACGGCATCGGGAAGGAGAAACCGTTTCATGTCCGCAATTCATTCGTTTTTAACTGATCCCGCGCCGGATAAACTGCTGCGCGCCGTCGCGGAGAACCACGTCGATTGGATCGGCACGCGACACCTTCAAGGCGGCGGCGAGGTTCTCACGGATGACGAGGGCTGTCGGTACATGCACACCTCCGCACGCGGCGGCGAAGGGTCGATCCTGTTCCCCGAATGGAGCGACGCGACGGCGGACGGACGGATCGACGCGATGATCGACTATTTCCTCGAAAAACAGCCGAAAAATCTCGTGGGATGCTGGTCGATGTCGCCGACGAAGCCCGCCGATCTCGACATACGGATGCTGGCGAGAGGCTTTCAACCCGGATGGCATCCGCATTGGATGTGGCTCGACCTGGAACGGTTGAACGACGACCACCCTCAACCGGACGGGTTGGTGATCGAGTCCGTCGAGGTTGCCGAACGATGGGACGCGGAAAAACTGCCTTATTACAGCCACGACGACGTTGAGACGGTGGGGGCGTGGCTCGCCGAGCGACCGCGTCGCTTCTGGAAGTTCGTCGCAAAACTGGATGGGAAGATCGTCGGACAGAGCGGCTTTATTCTCGGACCCGCCGAGGACGCGATTGCGGGGGTTTACGACTGCGGCGTCGTGCCGGAGTTGCGAAGTCGGGGGATCGGGAAGGCGGTTGTCGCGGCGACGTGCGTCAAGGCGCGCGAGTTGGGCGCGCGGATCGCCATGCTGAACGCGACGGGCGACGGCGAACGCATCTATCGACGGCTCGGCTTCGAGTCGTTGGGGAAAGGGACAACGTGGTGGCTCAACGTGCAGCGTCTGAACGACAACCCGCTGACGCCGCTCCGAGTCGAGTTCGCGGAGGCGGTGCTGCGGGGCGATCTCGACGCGCTGAACGCCCTCGCCCCGAAACTGACGACGACGTTGCTGACCGATCCGACGCCGAACGCGCTTACCCCCATCGACCTCGCCGTTCATGTGAAACAGAACGACGTGGGAGAGTGGTTGATCGATCACGGCGTGTCGCTCGATGTGCCGACGGCGTGGCGGTTCGGCTGGAAGGAACGCGCCGCGCAACTGCTGAAAGAGAAACCTGAACTGGCGAACCACAAATCAGGCGGGATGGGGATCACGCCGTTGCACGTCGCCGCTTGGGAGAACGAGATCGAGCTCGCGCGGCTCGTGCTGACGGCGAACTGTCGATCAAGGACGATGAAGTCAGCAGCACGGCGCTCGGATGGGCGAACCATTTTCGGCGCGAGGAGATCATTGCGATGATCGAGGCGCATCAGGCGAAGCGGTAGGTTGGAAAAGAGCCTCATCGGATGGATCACGTTACGGAGTGGGTTTCAAACGCGCAGAACGGCGACGCGGCGGCGTTTACGCGGCTCGTGCGGCAGTACCAGGATATCGCCGTCGGGTACGGGTACTCGGTGCTCGGCGACTTCCAACTCGCCGAAGACGCGGCGCAGGAGGCGTTCGTCCAAGCGTACCGCGACCTTCATCGGTTGAGAGAACCCGCCGCGTTTCCCGGATGGCTCCGGCGCATCGTCTTCAAGTTCTGCGACCGCGCGAGACGGAAGCGGCATGTCGCAACGATCCCGCTGGACGAGACGATCCATCCGCCGTCATTCGACCCAAACCCGGAAGACGCCGTTCTGCGGAAGGAACTGCGCGAACGGATCGCCGCCGAGAT
This sequence comes from Candidatus Poribacteria bacterium, assembly GCA_027625215.1. Taxonomy (GTDB): domain Bacteria; phylum Poribacteria; class WGA-4E; genus JAQBWJ01. Next base: position 1,422 of record JAQBWJ010000318.1, on the reverse strand, counting down.
CGCTCGACTGCCGGAACACGAACGCACCGCGACGACGCTCTACCACATCGGCGGGTACACGCAGCAGGAGGTCGCCGACTTCCTCAACGTGCCGCTGAACACCGTCAAGACGCGCCTTCGACGCGCCCGTCAACATCTTTCAGAGAGGATGATCGACATGGTACGCGACTCGCTCCGAGACAACGCGCCCTCGCGCAACAACGCCTTCCTGGCGAAGGTCAACGGTGAAATCGCCGAACTGCGCCGATTGTACGACTCCGGCGACGCGGCGGCGCGCGAGAAGGTGGTCGAGGCGAAGAGTCCCGATTGGCGTCGCAACCGCTTTGAAAACCCCGACATTGACGCGAAGACGCTCTCCGAGTACGACGCGCGGGTCGTCGTGGCGATGGATCACGGGTTTGCCCACTGGGACAAATTGGACGCCTATCTGAACCTGCAACCGTCGGTGCAGGAATTGATCGAGGCGATTTGCGCGAACGACCTCGCCGCCGTGAAGCGCATCTTGAAGGAAGACCCATCCGCCGCAAACCCGAAACGGGTAGACGGGTACGAACCGCCGTCGAAATCGCGCGTCGTCAGCGCGCTGAACGACTGTATCCCGCTCTTTCGGCTCCAACAGGCGGTCTTTCAAGGGGAGATTCCGCGCGGGAACGATGAGTACGCGCTCGCCAAAACGTTGCTCGACGCGGGCGCCGACCCGGACTACTTCGACGGCTATGTGCTTGCGGGCGCGGCGGGTTGCGGGTTGATCGACATGACGCGGGCGTTGCTCGAAGCGGGCGCGAAGGTGGACGGCGTCGACGGCGACGGACTGCCGCTGTCGTGCGCGTTAGGGGGCGGGTATACGGAGGTCGCCGAACTGCTCGCCGAATGGAACCCAAAACTCGACCTGCGGTTCGCGGCGGGGCTCGGCGATCTGGAGGCGGTCAAGTCGTTCTTCAACGCGGACGACAGCCTGAAAGACGGCGCGGGCGCGCTCGGCGACCTGTTCGGTCACGAGGCGAAGCAGCGGGGCGAAAGCGTCCATCGTCTCGAACGGACGCGCGAGAACATTTTGTATCAGGCGTTTTCGTTTGCATGCCTGAACGGGCGGCTTGAGGTAGCGCGGTATCTGCTCGAACGCGGGGCGGACGTGAACGCGATGGCTCCCCCCGACGGCGGCACCGCGTTGCACGATCTCACCATAAACGACGCGCGTTTGCCAATGGTGCGGTTCCTACTGGAGAACGGGGCGGATGTGAACGCGAGAGACCCGCGCTTCAACGCGACGCCGTTGGGTTGGGCGCGGCATCACGGCAGTGAGCGGATCGCCGCGTTGCTCATCGAGCACGGGGCGACGGAGTAGGGCGGGTGGGCAATTGCGCGGCGGCGGCGGCTCGCGATACTATCTGAGGGCGATGTGAATCCAGATGACTCACGTTT
>JAQBWJ010000317.1 GCA_027625215.1 Candidatus Poribacteria bacterium | reverse complement strand
TGAGGGTGACGGAGAGGGCGGTCGGTTCCTGCGGTCGGTCGCAGGCGCAAAGCGTTATGAGGAACGTCGCGGCGAGGACGAAAATCAACGGACGGACGCGCCGCATCTCAGTCGTCGTCGGCGAAACTGAGCGCGGGCGATGCGGTGAGCGGAATATCCCCATGAACTTCTCTCGCCAGCGGGGTCATCGGTTTGATCCACTCGTCCGACTCGATCTCGCCGTCGCGCAGGCGGATGATCCGCTGGCAGTGCCCCGCGATGTCCGGCTCGTGCGTCACCATGACAATCGTGTTGCCCTCGTGGTGGAGTTTCTCAAACAGTTCCATGATCTCGACGCTCGTCTTCGAGTCGAGGTTCCCCGTCGGTTCGTCCGCCATGATGATCGCCGGGTGGGTGACGAGGGCGCGGGCAATCGCCACGCGCTGCACCTGCCCGCCCGACAGTTCGTTCGACTTGTGGTGAGCGCGGTCGCCGAGACCGACCGACTCCAGCGATTCCATCGACCGCCGCCGCCGCTCCCGACGCCCCATCCCCGCGTAGATCAGCGGCAGTTCGACGTTGTGGATCGCCGACATGCGCGGCAACAGGTTGAACGATTGGAACACAAACCCGATCTTCTTATTGCGAATCTCGGCAAGGTGGTTGTCGCCCACCTTGCCGATTTCGACGTTATCGAGGAAGTACGCGCCGGAAGTCGGTTTCGACAAGCAGCCGAGAATGTCCATCATCGTCGATTTGCCGGAGCCGGAGGGACCCATCACGGCGAGCATCTCGCCTTTGGTGATCTTGACCGAAACGCCGCGCAACGCGTGCACTTCGACATCGCCCATCTTGTAGACTTTTCGCATATCCACGATCTGAATCATTGCGCGTTGGTCGCGCACCACCGCCATGCCCATCCGTACTCCCTTGCAATTCCTTACTTGCCGCCGTTTCCGCCCGAACCGCCGGAAACCAGTTGCCGCAGGTCGGGGATCATCACTTCCTGACCGATAGTCAACCCGTGCAGAATCTCGTACGCCGTGTCGTTCCGCAACCCGATCCGTATGATCGACTCGTTCCCCTTCGGCGCGTTGTCTTTCTTGCCGCCGGAGAATCGGGCGAAGAAGCCGGGCTTCTTCTCGTCGCTCTTTGCGTTGGCGTCCGGCAGCATCACGAGTTGCGTCCGCTCGCTGACCACCTTCGCCGGGACGTTTTCGATCTTTTTCTCGTTCTTCTTGTCGTCCTTCTTCTTGTCGTCCCCCGATTTAACGACAATCGTCAACTCCTGATCGCCGACGCGCAACCCTTTCGGGGCGTCGTCGTCCACGATGACCGTCACGGTGTTGGCGTCCATATTGGAGACTCGACCGCCGTCCCGTTTGCCGGAGCGCGTTTCGAGATCGACCCGCGCGTTCTGGCTGATCGCCTCACGACCCGCCGCGACCGTCAGCGTTACGATCAACTTCGTCTTTTCGATCAACGTGTCAATCGGTAACTGTACCACATCGACTTGGTTGGCGACGACGATATCCGCGTCCACGTTCATGCCGGGACGCAACTCCTCCGGCGACCCGAGCACTTCCACGACGACCTCGAACTTCGTCACGTTGTCGCGCGGCAACGCCTGAGGCGAAATCTCTTTCACCCGTCCCGCGAACTTCTTGTCGCGGTAGGCGTCCGTCGTGATCACAACCGCTTGATCGACCTGAATCTTCGGGATATCGACTTCGTTGATATACGTGTTGATGACCATCTGCGACAGGTCGGCAATCGTCATGATCGCCGGTCCCGATGAGAACGCCGAGCGTCCCGACTGGACGATCTCGCCCTCCTCAACGACCAGCGCGATCACCGTCCCCGACATCGGCGCGGTCACGGAAGTCCAGCGCAGGCGTTCTTCGGCGTTGTTCAACGCGCTGTTCGCTCGCACGAAGTTCGCGTTCGCCACCGCTAACGACGATTGGCTGTTCTTCAACTCGCCATCAAACGAGTCTTGGAGTTGTTTGAGGCTTGTCTGCGCCGTTTGAAGTTGCAGTTGAGACTGTCGCTCGACCGCCACGCGCGTCTCTTTCAATGTGCCGAGATTCGTTTGCTGAAAGGCGAGCACGTTGCGTCGATTCTGAATCGCTTTCTCGCGCGAGTCGATCCCCTCGACTTGCGAATTGATCGTCTCTTTTTGGCTGGCGACATCTTTCGACGCGCGGTCGTGCGACGAGTTCGCGTTCGCGTACGCCGCTTGCGCGTTCTCGTACGCGCTGCGGCTGACAAACTTCTTCTCGAACAGTTCTTCGGTGCGCTTGAGTTCCGCTTCGGCGTTCTGCAAATTGACCTGCGCCGCTTCGAGTTGCGAGGTCGCCGTTGAAAGGGCGATGTCGCTCTGCCGCTGCGCGATCTTCGCCTGACTGAGCGCGATCAGGTCTTGTTCCAACGCCGTTTTCGTGGAGGAAATCTCCAGTTCGGCGGATGTGATCTGCTGGATCGTCCCCTTCTGCGCCGCTTCGAGCGAGGCTTCCGCGATCTTCACGCTGTCCTGCGCGGAATCCATCGTGGACTGCTGGCGGATGCGCGTCAGTTCGACGTTGCGCTGCGCCCGCTCCAACTCCGCTCGCGCCGAATTCATGTTCGCCTGAGACTGATTCTTTTCTTCCTTGATCTGCTCGTCGTCCAGTTGGATCAACAGAGCGCCCGCTTCGACGTGATCGCCTTCGCGCACGAACATCCGGCGAATCTCGCCCTCGACGTTCGACTTCACGTTCACTTTGACGAGCGGTTCCAAAATGCCCGTCTCGCGGATTTTCACGACGAATGAGCCACGACGCACCACTTCGGTTCGACGGTCGTTGTTCTGATTATCGTTCGGACTGGCGGCTTTCGCTCTCCATACCAGTAGTCCGGCGGCGACCGTGACCAACCCGACCCCCGCAATGACGATCAGGGTTTTACGTTTCATGGGGCTTCCTTCCCGATGGCGCGATCCAGTTCGCGTTGGGCGACCTTGTAGTCGTAGAACGCTTGAACTTGGTTGACCGTCGCCTGCCCGAACTGCGTCTGGGCGTCGAGAAGTTCGAGGAGAATCGCCACTTCCTGCTGATACCGTTCGCGGGTCACGTCGAGGTTGAGCCGCGCGTTACGCACCTGTACGGAGGAGATTTGCAATCGCTTCTCCGCGTTGAGCAGGCTCAGGTATGCGTTCTGCGCTTCCAACGCGATGCCCCGCACGAGGCTGTCGTGCTGCTCCTGCGCGCGCTCGAGGTTGAGGTCGGCGCGTTCGACGGCGCGTCGGGTGACGCCCCCGTCGAAGATGGGGAACGACACGTTGACGCCCGCGTTCCAGGAACGGTGGTTTTGGAAGTTTTCGCGGTCATCGAGATATCCGTCGAGATCGACGGAATAGTCTCCGCTAGCGGTGACGCGCGGCAGTCGGTCCAACGTCGCGCGTTTCCGCGAAAGTCCCAAAAACTGCAAGTTCAGTTCGGATTCCACGACTTCTTGACGCTGCTGCAAGGCAAGGTTGACGGTCTCGTCCAGCGTCTTGGCGTAGCGGTTGATCTGCCCAAGTTGTGCGTAGATATCGAACTCTCGGTCTTCCGCGAGGGTTAACGGCGTATTGTACGGCAGCCCCATCGTGACGGGTAGGTTGGCGAGCGCGGTCTGAAGCGCGTTTTCGTCGTTCAGGATACGCAGTTCGTCGTTGGCGAGCCGCACTTCGACGGCGGCGATATCCGCCTCAATCGAACGCCCCACGTCGACAAATGCCTGAACCTGATTGACGTTCCCCTGCGACACCGCAAGGAGTTCCTGATCGAGGTCGGTCAGTTGTTGTGCTTCGAGTACGCGATAGTACGCCTGCACGATGTTCAACACGAGGTCGCGTTTCGTCCGCTTGAGCGCGAGTTCGGCGCTGTCGAAGTCGAGGTTCGCCTGATCAAGCGTGATCTTTCGCCGCCCGCTGTCCCACAGCAGGTAGTCGGCGGAGACGCTCCAATCAACGTTTTCTCGCTCGAAGCCGAAATCGAGGTTCTGGTTGGCGAAGTACCGTCCGCTCGTCGAGAGGCTCGGCAGGTACGCCGCGCGCGCGTCCGAGACGCCGATCTCGCTCGAGTTGAGGGACAGTTCCGCCGTCCGCACGTTCGTCGCGTATTGCAACGCAAGTTCGATGCAGTCGTCCAGCGTCAGCGGTTGAGACAGGTCGGGCATGTCGCGCGTCGTGTCTTGCGCGGTGGCGATTCCGGCGGCGAGGAGGATCGCCGCGATCCCGATACCCCATCTCTGCGAGTGTGAAGCCCAACGTCGTGTCGTTGCTGCCATGAACAAGATCACCATTCAAACCATCTTTTATGAGAAGACTGAGAATCAAATGTGCCGTGGCGAATCCAATAAAGGATTTTACACGGTTTCGCGCCTTATTGATAGACGCTTTGCAAAAGTGAAGGTTTAGGTGTTGCCTTTTGGAC
>JAQBWJ010000316.1 GCA_027625215.1 Candidatus Poribacteria bacterium | reverse complement strand
AACCCGACCCATGCGCCTCACCGAATGGAAACCAGAAGACGCCCCGCGCCTCGCCGACTTTTACAGCCGCCAGATCGCCCACGTCGATTTTTGCTATCCGGTGACAGAGGACGAGTTCGCCGAAGGGTGCCGCGCGTTTAATGAACGGCACGAGCTCTCCGACCAACGTCTCCTCGTCGCGGAATCGAACGGCGAGATTCGCGGCTATGTCTACCTCTTCGTCGGATTGCGAAACGACAAGCGCCTCGGGCGGATTTCGTCGCTGCTGTATGAGCCGAGTCATCGAGCCGCCGGACAAGCGTTGCTCGACGCCGCCGAAGACGCCTTAAAATCCGCCGGAATGACGAGCGTATACGCCTTCGGGCACTGCTGGAGGTTTCACCACCACGATTTCGGCTACATATCGGAACAACTCGGTCATGTTCACGGGCTTGTCGGCGCGAACGGCTATCGCGTTGCAGGCGGCGAGTTCTTCATGTCCGATCACGACTTCACGGTGGAAGAACCGTCGTTGGACGACCCCAACTTGTCGATTGAAGTCGAGGTAAAACCCGGCAGGGGGAAACTGCCCGGCGTTCATTGCCAATTGAAGGCGGGCGACGACTCCATCGGCAATTGCATCTGCGTTTCGGTCGGCGAGTACACCCGACTGGATTCGATGCAAGACCACTTCTTCGTGGACTGGCTCGGCATCAACGACACGTATCAGGGAAAGGGATTGGGGCGAGTCCTCCTCCAGCGCGCGCATTGGGAGTTGAAGCGACTCGGCTACAACCACGCCCACATCAGCACGGCGCACGACAACTATCGCGCCCTCACGTTCTACACGAACGTCGGCTACCGCGTCGTCAGCACGGCGCACGGGTTCTCGAAAGAGCTCGGCTAAATACCCCGCGTTTCCCCTGATGCACCTCTCGCCTTTGCGATGTGTCCCACCATCCGCGAAGGTGATACCTCCCGACTTACGCCCTCCTTCTCGCATCGAAGATAATCTCCTCATCCAGACGCATTTCCCACTCTCACCTGTGGACCTCCGCGCATCTTCGATAGTGGAAGCGCGAAACACACAGTCAGGCGAGAACTTGATGCCGCAGGAACCGTGCGCCAAACAGCCGACCGACGCGGAACTGATCGCGCAACACTTGAACGGCAGCGCCGTTGCACTGTCGCAGTTGTGGGTGCGGTACGACCGCGTCGTCTACGGGATCGCGCACAGCGTGCTCAGTCGGCGGGATGCGGCGGAGGACATTCGCCAAGAGGTGTTCCTCAAGACGTACGAACATCTCGACAACCTGCGCGATTCGGCAAAGTTCGTCAGTTGGCTGCGGAACGTGACGTACAACGCCTGTTACGGCTGGCTCCGCAAGCAACGACCGACGACGACGCTAGACGCGCTGACGGAGGGACAGCAACCGACAACGCCATCCGGCGCGGGCGAGGTCGAACAACGCGAGTTGCGGACGCTGCTGCGTCAAATGATCGACCGACTGCCGGAGGCGCTCCGCACCGTCATCGAACTGCGCTATTTCGAGGGGTTGGAGGCGACCGAGATCGCCGAGTTTCTGGAACTGCCGCTGACGACGATTCGCTGGAGGCTCCGCAAGGCGCGAGAGACGCTCCAACGGACGGCGGCGATCAACGGATATCTGGACTGATGCGAAAGGGACAACATCACATGGAAGCGACCACGCTCATCCGATTGCTGGACGACCTTCACGCCGAACTACGGATGTGCATTGAAAACCGGATCGCCAACGTCGTCGCGCCCATCGCCGATCCGATCCTGCTCGGCGACTTCATTGTGGACGCCTACAACGACTATCTGATGACAGCGAAGGAGTCGTTCGGCAACGCGGCGATTCAGCGGCTGCCGGAGATCGAGAAACTCGGCGACCTAGACGGCGATTTCGAGCCGCTCGACGGACAGAAGAAGGGCGTCGGCTACCACCCGCGTCTGCACAAGATGGTCGAGGTGTCGATTGCCTCCAAGCGGTTGAAGACGCTCCTCGAAGGCGGCGTCGAGGCGAAGGTGGAGCGGGCGGGGACAGCCGTTGATGGAGCGATGATGCTGCTTGAAAACCTCGACGAACATGTGATGCGGATGATCCCGCTCGAAGCGATGGGAGATCGGGAGCAGGTCGTCGCGCGGCTGGTGCGGGAGTACAATCGGAGTTTGGAGGCGGTGGTCGACGCGACGGACGATCCCGTTCTGTCGAAAATGTTTCAACCGCTTGATGTCGGCGACACGGCAGAGCATCCGCACGCGAAATTGACCGAATTAAAACTCACGCTGGGCGGGTTGATGCGGTATCTGCGCCAGGTGTTGTCCAAAACGCCGACGACGGGGCATCGCTCGGCGAAGGCGCTGAACGGTTAGAGCGTTTGGATACCGCCGAACGGACTGTCACCGACCGTTGCGACGTGGTATGCTTTTGAACGTCTTATGCGTCACGCAACGCAAGGTCGGTGAGACGGGAGGCAACGCCTCGGATGAAATCACTCAACGTTGAATTACCGGATGTTCTCGCGTCGGAACTGGAGCGGTTCATTCACTCCGGTCGGTTTCACACGGAACAGGAGCTCGTTCAGTACGCGCTTTTGGATTTCGTGCGCCGCAACGACATGGAGCTCGCCAAGCGGTATCAGATGGAGGACATCGAGTGGGCGCGGCAGTTGCGGAAGAAACGTCTCGCCGGAGAACGAGACGAATAGTCTCCAATACGGGGCCGCTGCCCCACCTGCATGAAATCGGTCGCCAAGAACTGATCGCCGAGGCTGGCGATATCTACGTTCCCGATGCGGTCGTTTCCGAGGTCTCCGTTCGTATTTCATCTTGGAGACAGATGCCGCCCGAATGGATTTGCATTGTTTCGTTGTCGGCTTCGCTTCGTCAACAAACGGATGAATGGATATCCAATCGAGAGTTGGACAGAGGTGAAGCGGAAGCGATTGCGCTCACCAAGCAGTTGAACGCCGATTGGTTTCTGACAGACGACAACGCCGCTCGAACCTTCGCAGTCTCAATGGGATTGCGTGTTCGCGGTTCTCTCGGAGTTGTTCTTTGTGCGGCTGAAACGAAACGGGTGAGCTATTCGGATGCTGAGGGATATTTGGATCGATTGTCCGAATCGTCCCTTTGGATCGCTGACGAGGTGATACATGCGGCGAAAGTTGTGCTGCATGAGTACCGTGAATCCGATCCGACTTAAAGTTCCGCGACCAGTTCCAAATCAAAACGATGTTCCGTCGGGCGTTCCTGCGTGGCGAGCAGGCGGTAGTTCAGGCGGAATGTCAGGTCGGTGAAACTCTGGACGCGGTAGTCGCCCCGCGCGCGCAACTCCTGACTGAACCCCTCGTAGAATCGAAATCCGCTGACGGCGGACAACTCCCCGTCTCGTCGCCCGTCGGCGAGACGATAGGTGAGGTCGGCGCGTCCCTTGCCGAACACCTGCCACGTCAACAGCGCTTCAACGGCGCGCACCTCCGTCGAGGCGACGACAGGCTCCTCCAGCAGTTCCACCGAGTCCTCCGTCTCCAACGCGAACCGCCCGCCGACGGTGAACTGCTCCTTCACCCGATACCGCGCGCCAACGGAGCGGTCTCGTTCGTCCCGCTCCAACTGCGAGAGGACGGCGGGCGGCGGGTCGGGTGGGACTTCGGACGCATTGAGGGGGATCGACTCCAGCAGTTCATCCGAGCGGTTTTGGCGGTACTCGCCTTCGAGCGTCCACCGCTGCGTCGGCATCAGTTGGAGGCGGTAGCGGCGCGTCGTCGTTTCGAGCGTGCGGCTTTGGCTGTTGAGGCGGCGGTTGAGCGTCTCTCCGTCGTTCCACTCCGCGTCGAGCCGCAGGAAGCGCGACGGCTCGATGTTCACCCGATACTGCGTCCGCAACTGCCCGTACACCGTGTCGTTCGACCGCAGGTTTCGCAGTTGCAGCACATCGCCGAGCGCGGCGTTCTCCTGTTCTTCGGTCACGTTCCACAGCGCCTCTCCGGAGACCGCTTCCGCAACGCTCCGCCACAACGGTTTCGGTTCTTCGGCGGCGGGTTGATCGGGCGACGGACGGCGTGTCTGCGGTTCGACAAAGAAGCGCGACGGCTCCACTCGCGCCCGAAACTGCGCGTCCACCGCCGCGACGGGCGTATCGCCCACCGTGCGGACGACGCGCACGTAGTCCCCCTCGTCCGGGTCTTCCTGATAGTGAAAATCGTCGATGCGGACGTGCGTGCCTTGTCCCGGTTTCAGTTGGATCGGCACGCCGTTCGAGAGGATGACGTTCGTGTAAATCTCCTCGCGGCGGCTGGTGAGCCGTTTGTCGAGTTGGTAGCGCATCCCGACGTTCAGCGCGCCGTTGAAGGGTGAAAGATTCGTCGTCGCGTCGGCGACGTTCGTCGTCAGACTGCCTGCCGACGTGTCGCGCAGGTTTTCGAGTTCTCGGCGGG
>JAQBWJ010000315.1 GCA_027625215.1 Candidatus Poribacteria bacterium | reverse complement strand
GGAGTCGGACAGTCGAAATCGCCGCCGCTCGAACCCGAACCGTCCGTTCAGATCAATCACGGGAACGGTCGCGCCGCGCAGGTTGAACATGCCAGCGACGTATTCGGGCGCGCCGAACAGCCTCGCCAGTTCGGGCAACTGCACGATCTCGCGCACGCAGTCCGTGTCAACGCCATAGGCGTCGCCGTTCAACCGAAAGATGAGGACCGAGCGGGTCATGTGGAACGCCTCGATTCGCCGCTCCCCGTCGTTTGTTGAATCAATCGCTGTACGTGCGACAACGCCTCAGCCGGACTCGCGTCGGGATATCCCGGCACCTTACCGTCCCGTAACGGCGACGACAGCAATCCGGTCGCCGTCTCCCACAGCCGTAACGCGCGGGTCGTCTCGCCGGAGCGCTTCAGCGCGCTTCCGAGATCGATGTAGGCTCCGGTAAATGCCGCGTCCAAATACAACACCTTTTCGAGGTACGTTCGCGCGTTGCCTTGATCGTCGGCGTCTTCGGCGATCTTCGCAAGTAAAAAGTACGTCTTCGCCGAAAGCGGATCGCGTTCGAGGGCGCGTTTGCATTGCGCTGCCGCGTCTTCGCGGCGTCCCAAGTGCGCGTAACATTCCGCCAACAAGTAGTGCGCCTCGAACGGGGGCGTTGGGTTCTTCAACAGCGGTTCCACCAACTCGACTGCCGCTCGGTAGGAACCGCGCGCGGCTAGTCCTTGAGCCTCTGTCAACGTCGGTTCCGCGACGACGCGCGGTTTCGCGTTCGATTTCGGCTGCGGACGGACGACCACATCGCGGGATGGCTTAGGTTCCTCGCTCCGTCGTTCGACAGGCTTCGCAACGCGCGTCGATCCGGCGAGGAGCGGCATTTCGCGCTGGTACACGAGCGAGCCGGGGTGATGGATCGTGTCGATGCCGTCAAGCAACTGAGCGTACAGTTCCGCATGTCCCGTCACGAGATACCCGCCCGGCATCAGCGTCCGAATCATCCGCTCCGCGACCGTCCGCACCGTCGCGCTGTCGAAGTAGATGAAGACGTTGCGACATAGGATCACGTCCATCGAGTGAATCTCGTTCAACGGGTCGGGGATCGCGTCGGCGACGAGGTTCGACACTTCGAATCGCACGCGCTTGCGAATACGGTCGATGACTCTCCATTCCTTGCCATCGCCTTGAAAGTACTGTTCGCGGACGCGCGCATCGACGCCTCGAAACGACCACTCTCGGTATCGCCCGTCGCGCGCGCGACGCACATTCTCCGGGTTCACGTCCGTGCCGAGCAGCGTCACGTTCCAATCCGCCAGTTCCGGGATGTGCAGGTCGAGCAGGATCGCTATTGAATAGAGTTCCTCGCCCGTCGAGCAGCCTGCGCTCCAAATGCGAAGCGTCTTTTCGCGTTGGCGTTCTCGTATCCGTTGCGGCACAAGGATCGTGCGGAAGACATCAAATTGCCGCGCGTCGCGGAAAAAGTAGGTCTCGTTGATCGTCAGTCTGCCCGCCAGGGTCTCCCATTCGAGCTCGGAAGCGGGAGTCTCTTTCGACAGAAAATCAAGGTAGTTCGCCGCTTCAACAAGTCCGGTGACGGAAACCCTCTCATGGATCGTCCGCCGAAGCGTCGTGTCCTCTTTTTTGCCGATTCGCAATCCGAGACGCTCATTAATAAGTCGCCGCCACGCTGCGGCTTCGATCTCCGTCATATCCCGCCTTCGCGCACGTCAAACCACCACGACTCAAGTAGCATCCTGCGTCATTATTCGCGGATTCACACCCGCACTTCATTTAACGTAAAGCAATCCACATGCCATGAAATGATCGTGATTCAGCAGCAATTGAGGGCTAACAGTGACGCAAAGCGCGACGAGTGTTGCGAAACTCAACGTCGCCTTCCGCTACTCGGTTCATCGATGCCGGAGAAACCTGAGTCTTCCGAGGGGTGGGCGGAATCGTATTTCAGTCGATTCGGATGAACGACGCATATCAGAATGCGACACTTCATGCGACGACTACAAGGGTAATGTACATATTTTGTTGTCGATCTGTGTATTTAACTCCATGAAAAAGGGCTGCCACGCAACCGCCACCTTTCGATGAGGGAATGCGCGCCAGCCCGTTTCCGCGCTGTATGCGATGCGATCGCGTTATGACGCCTGTGCTATTGCCGTTTTGTGACAGCGCGGAAGGCGTTCGTCCAGCATGGAGAGGAAGTCCCGGATATTGATCGGCTTCGCCAGATAGTCCTCGAATCCGGCGTCTTTGCCGCGACGAATGTCCGTAGGCATTGCGTTCGCGCTGATTGCGACCACCGTCGCGCGAGCCGTTTCCGGGTAGCGCCGCAGACGGTCAAGCGCTTCGTACCCGTCCATGCCGGGCAGGTTGATGTCCATGAGAATGAGGTTGGGGCGTTGTGTCCGTGCGAGTTCGATGCCGCACGGTGCATCGGTCGCGGTCAACAACCGAATGTCGTCGCGCGTGTCGAGGATATTCGACACGAGTTCGAGGTTCGCGGGATTGTCTTCGATGTAAAGAACGGTCCGCACGTCGTCATTTGCGTCTGAATCGTGCCGACCTGTTCGTTGGTTGGCGGATCGATTCGAGACCTCTCCGCCCACAATCGCCGAGCGCAGTTCGACCGTGAACCGCGACCCCACGCCGACGGCGCTCTCGACGCGCACTGCGCCGCCCATCGCTTCGGTGATTTTCTTGCAAATCGACAAGCCGATGCCCGTCCCGGGTATCGTCGTGTATTCCGCGCCAAGCCGATTGAACGGTTCAAAGATGCGATACTGGTTTTCAGGTGAAATGCCGGGACCTGTGTCGGCGATGGAGAGGGCGACCGTTTCGGCGTTCGGTTGCTCGCAAGAGATCGTCACGGTTCCGCCGTCTCGGTTGTATTTGATCGCGTTGGATACCAGATTCATCAACACCTGTTTCAACCTCGTGTTGTCGGCGATGACATGAAGGTCTTTTCGTTGCGAGGCGTTGTCGACCACGGCCAACCGACGCTCATCTGCCAACGGAGCGAGTACCGACACCACTTCCGTCACCGTCAACCCGACATTGACGCTTTCCAGCGAGAAGTCCATGCGCCCGGATTCCACTTTGGCGAGGTCAAGCACCTCGTCGATCAGCGTCAACAGATGATTTCCCGCCTTACGGATATGCGAGACCTGCGTCTCCTGTTGAGGCGTCATCGCGCCGACGATGCCGAGCAGTTGCGAAAAGCCGAGAATCGAGTTCATCGGGGTGCGGAGTTCGTGGCTCATCCGCGATAGAAACTCCGATTTCGCGTGGTTCGCGCGCTCCGCTTCGACGCGGGCGTCGTCAAGGTCCTGAGTTCGTTCGGCGACGCGCTGTTCCAACGTTTCGTTGAGAATTCTAAGTTGGTCTTCAATCGCTTGCCGTTCCGATGTTTCACGCGCCAACGCTTGCTCTTGGGCTGCGATCAACGCCGCTTGCCGATGCCGGTCTTCGTTGGCGTTCGAGAGATTCGCGCGCCATCGCAGGGCGAGCGGAATCAGCGCGAGCCAACCAACCGCCATCACTACGACGAGTACGTCCGGTGTCGTTGATGAATCGAACGACTGCGGGTGGAAGGCGCTCCATCCGTAAAGTCCAGTGAGGACGACAAACGCGGTCGCTGCGGTTTTCAGGTTGATGTACGTCGAGAAACGCGGTCGCGCACGAAGCATTGGATGACCCCAATAGAGACGCCGTTCACGATTCGTCACGGCGGGCAACTGTTAGCACAGATTTTATTGAGGTAGACGTAACAGGAATCGTGCCAACATGAGAGCAACCGCAAAACAGCAGGGAAAGGGGATGAGGAGCGGAGTCGTCGTGTTGCGTTTTTCACATAACGCGACGACGCGATATAGGGGTTCACCACAATGAACACGTCGCGGACATACAAAACCCCGCGTCGATGCGCGGGGTTTGGGTGTTAGGTTACGTTCGTCGCGTTTATGCGACAGGTTTTTGATTGTTCGCAGTTGCGCGACACATTCAAGCCGAGCGTCAGATCGTCGTTGCTAGGAATCCTCCGTCGACGCAGATGTCCGCGCCAGTCACAAAACTACTTGCCTTCTCCGACGCAAGGTAGATCGCTGCGCCGACGAGTTCTTCAGGGTCACCGAACCGTTTCATCGGTGTGTGCCCCATGATCTGCGTCGTCCGCGCCGTCGGGCTGCCGTCTTCGTTATAGAGAAACCGTCGGTTCTGTTCGGCAGGGAAGAAGCCCGGCGTCAACGTGTTGACGCGCACGCCTTTGTTCGCCCATTCGCGCGCGAGGAATCGGCTGAGGCTCAACACCGCCGCCTTCGCGGAGGAGTAGGTGACGACCCTCGATAGCGGTTGATGCGCCGCCACTGACGCGATGTTGATGATGCTGCCTCGTCCGTTCTCAACCATCGCGGGTCCGAACTCGCGGCACGGGTATAAAATCCCGCCATGAAAGTTCATCCGA
>JAQBWJ010000314.1 GCA_027625215.1 Candidatus Poribacteria bacterium | reverse complement strand
CAACGTCCTGCGAAACGGCGTCGTCCGCGCCGTCGATGTCGGACAAGACGCCGACGGCATTTTCACCTGCCTCAGCGGGATCGGCTTCGCGGCGGAGGTCGCGCACGAGGCGGGGCGGTCGAAGGTGTTCAAGGGGTCGGCGGGGTACTTCGCGGGGGTCTTCAAGGCGTTGATGCGCTTTCGACCCATCTCCCTGCGCGTCCATCTGGACGACGACGTGATCGAAACCGACGCGATGTTCGTGATCGCGCAGAACACGCCCTACTGCGGCGGTGGGCAACTGATGGCGCCCGACGCCGACCTGCACGACGGCAAACTGGATATTGTGCTCGTCACCCCCGTCAACCGGATCGAGCTCCTCCGCACCTTCCCCAAAGTCTACGACGGCTCACACATCAAACATCCCGCCTTTCATATCTACCGCTCGTCCACGCTGCGGATTGAGAGCGACGCCCCCGTACGCAAGCTGCTCGACGGCGACGTTGTCGGTATGCAGCCGCTTGATTCGTCCGTCATACAGGGCGGGCTGAAGGTTGTCCTTCCGTCGTCGTGACAAAGATGAGAAGATCGCCCCTGTAATTCCATGCCGCTCGACGCCGTATTGGAATTGACCTCGAAAGCCGAATGCCGCTACGATGAAGGCGCGAATAGAGTCCGTCCCTGTCCTCCATGTATAAGGAGTCCCGAGAATGCGTGTCGCCGCCATGATGTTGATTGCGTCGGTCGTGATCGCCGTCGGTTGTTCGTCGAGGCAGGCGCCCGCCGGAGAGACCGGCGCCGAAATGATGCAAACCGAAGCGATGAGTCCCGATTTCTCTCAAACCGGAACAGCGTTTCTGAAACAGTACTGCGTCAAGTGCCACGGCGGCGCAACTCCTGCCGGAGACCTTCACCTCGACTTGATCACGGACGCCGCCGCCGTCGCCGCCGAAGCCCACGAGATGGAAGAAGTGCTGGAGATGCTCGAAAAGCACGCGATGCCGCCGCAGGGTCAACCGCAACCGACTCAAGCGGAGATCGACAGTTTCGTCGGTCAGGTCAACGCGATCCTCGCAAGCGCCGCCAAATAAGTCCTCCGGATACCCTCCCCGTTTCGATGTCCGCGTGATCGCGTCTTTCACCTTAGTGGAACACCGCGACCCCGCGGATGTGGACGGGGATCGTCGCCGTCGCCCCCCGAACGGCGTTTCTCGACGCTGCAAAACGGCTCGACGGCGATGTTAGCAGTGCGCCGCCGCTAAACGACTGATCCGTCGATCCCGTCGAATGGGGAGGGCGGCGGTGTCATTCCTACTGCGCTTGCGGTAAGATGCCGTACGCTTCATGATCGCATAGGCAAATTACCGGAGAGTAGAGGAGAGTTAGATGCGACAACGCATGATCGCATGGTTGACCGTCGTTGGTTTGGGCATTGCGGCGCATTCGGCGTCGGCGGAGTTGATCGCCTTCTGGCAGTTGGACGAGGGCGAGGGCGCGGAAGCCGTCGACGGAACGGGCAACGGCTTCAACGGCATCATCGAAAACGACGTGGAGTGGACGGACGGCAAGTTCGGCTCCGCGCTTCAGTTCATCAACGGTTGGGTGCGCGTCCCGCACGCCGCCGAACTCGATTTCGAATCGTGGTCGATCTCGGTTTGGGTGAAGATCGACAACGCGACGGGCACCTACCAGATGATCGCCGGAAAAGAAGGGTGGCCCAATCGCAACTATTCGATGTGGGTGCTGCCGACGGTCGTCACGTTCGGCTTCACCAGCGGCGCAAACGACGTGCAGATGCAGGGCGGCGATGTCGTCAACGACGAGTGGCGACACATCGTCGGCACGTATGACGGCGAGTTCCTCCGCGCCTACATCGACGGCGCGTTTGTGAAGCAACAAGGCGCGGCGGGCGACCCGAACACCTGCGCCTGCCCGTTTTTCATCGGCTCGCAACCGCCGGGCGGAGGCGGACCCACCGTCGGCGCGATTGACGAAGTCGCCATCTTCAGCCACGCCGTCGATGAGGATGAGGTCGCCGAACTGTTTGCAGGGTTGACCCCGCTCGCCGTCGAACTCAAAGGCAAATCGACGGTCGCGTGGGGCGACCTGAAACGGGCATCCTTCTGACTTCAACGATGAACGCTCCGGCGGGAGGAACTCGCAACTCGGATGCGACGCGCTGCGGACTGTGCTATAAAGCCATCACGTAGCGCGTCCGTCTCTACTATGTTGATCGAGAACCACCCCCACGCCGCCGCCCCAGCCAGAGCGTTCATGAAACCGATTGTTCGTCACATCGACCGACTCTCGATCCAAGCGGATGACCCTCGCGTCGTCTTTCCGTTTTTTTCGGAGGCGTTGGGGCTGCCCGTCACGTCGCCGATCACGCGGTTTGATCGGTATACGAGCGGCGGCGTCTCAGCCGGAAACGTCTCGCTGGAGGTGTTGCAGTTCGCGGGGCAGCCGCCCGTCTCGGCGTTGTCCGACACGCCGGAGGCGCATCTGTGGGGCGTGTCGTTCCTGAATGCGCTCCCCGCCGCCGACGCGGTCGAAGAGCTCACCCAACGCGCCGTCGGGCACAATCCGCCTCAAACCGGGCGCGGCAGACCGCCGAAGCACTGGCTCCCCTACTTCGAGACCGCCACGCCCGGCGCCAACGCGCCGCTCATGACGCAGATCGGCATTACCGGACTCATCACGGAATCGTCCTACTCGTGGGACGCTTTCGTGCAGGTGAGCGAGTTTCACCACGACATCGCCCGCCGACGCAAAGCGGAACACGCGGGCTTTCGGGCGGCGAAGGGCGGCGCGTTGGGATTGCTCGGCGTGCAGGAGGTCGTCGTCGGCGCGACCGACCTCGAAACGAAGCGCGACCTGTGGCAATCGCTGCTCGACCCCATCGAACCGTACGGCGACGGCTTTTGGCTCGTTGGGACGGGTCCCGCCATCCGCCTCGTGGAGCATTTCGACGACGAACTCGTCGCCCTAGTGCTGCGCGTCCGCGATCTGGACGCGGCGGAGACGTTTCTCGCCGAGCGGGGGCTGGACGACATCGCCGAAGACGGCAACCTCTGCATCGCCCCCGACGGCTGCTTCGGGTTGGACTTGCGTCTCGTCGGCGGTTGAGGGTCGCGCCGCCTCGCGTTCCCATCCCTCCAAAACATGCCCCTCTGTTCGGATCGATTGTGTCGGGCTCCGGATTCCCAACCGCCAACTTTTGAACTATAATTGGATCAGGATTCATATACGCGATCCGTGAACCGACGGAACGCGGCTCATCGGGAGTGAGGATTTAATCGTCCTCAACGGGGCGCGACGCCGCATGTCGCCGCGCTTCAATGTGTGATTCGACTGCCTCGGTTTCGCCGCTTGGCACGGCGGGCATCGGGTCCAAAAGGAAACTGTGTGGAAATCTACGCCGTCATCGGTCTGCTGATCGCCGTTTACGCGGTGATCGCAAACGACTCGATTCAGACGCTCGGCACCTTTCTGTCGTCTAATCCGATTCACTGGTTAAAAAAATGGGTTTGGTTTGCCGGTGTCCTCATCGTCACGTTGGGGATCGGCTGGTATTTTAACAACGGCGACGTGAGTTACGGTCGCCTGACGAAAATACCGCTGCCCGACCACTTCGAACTGAAACACGCCCTCGCGCCGATCAGCCTCTTGGTGCTGACGCGGCTCGGCGTGCCGGTCAGCACGACGCTGTTCACGTTGAGCGTGTTCGCGTCGAAATCGACCATCGCCGCGATGGTGAACAAGTCGGTGATCGGGTACGTGATCGCGCTATTCTGCGCGTTCGCCGTTTGGCAACTCGTTCGGCGCGTCAAGTTCCCGTTCAACTTCTCGGAGCGTGTGTGGGTCTGCCTGCAATGGATCAGCACGACGTTCCTTTGGGCTGCTTGGTGGATGCAGGACGCCGCAAACGTCTTCGTCTTCCTGCCTCGACAGGTCACGCTCCCCTGGTTCGCGCTGGTCGTGGGCTTGCTCACTCTCGGACTCGGCGTCGTGATGTATCAGGGCGGCGGTAAGATTCAGAAGGTCGTCCAAACGAAGCACAACGTCCAGAGCGTACAGGCGGCGTGTTTGATCGACTTAGTCTACGCCGGACTGCTCTACTACTTTAAGGTTCTCAACCACATTCCCATGAGCACAACGTGGGTGTTTGTCGGGTTGCTGGCGGGGCGAGAACTCGCCTACTCAACCATGTGGGCGGAAAAACCCGTCCCGATGAAAACACTCGCGTTCGACTTTGGGAAACTGACATTCGGGCTGGCGGTCAGTGTCGGGATCGCGCTGCTTCTCTGAGGCAGTCCGCGTGACCGGGACGCTGATTTCCACATGTCATTCGGGCAGAGTCCTCCTCACTTAGACGGCGGGGAGGACTCTCTTTTTTTCGTCACGAAACCCCTTACCTTAACCCAAGTTGCGACCTATATGACGAAGTCGATGCTGTATGCCAGAACGAAGAGAAAGACCTTCAG
>JAQBWJ010000313.1 GCA_027625215.1 Candidatus Poribacteria bacterium | reverse complement strand
CTTCCGACTCCAGCACGACATCGCCCCGCCAATCCGCCACCGACGACGCCTTCAACCGCGCCGACGCCTTCGCCATCAGTTTCGTCAACACGGTCTCTAACCCGACGATGCGGAACATGAACGACCCTTTGCGCTCAACCTCCACCGACAGCCCGTGCGCCTCGAGCATCCGGCGAAACGAGGGGTTGCCGTCGAACCGCACGCGCTCTTTTCCCGCCTCTTTCGCCTTCTGCATGAAGTCGAAGATGAGCGCGTGCGCCGCCGATTCGCGCCCGTCGAGGTGGGCGAGCTCTTCAATCGTGTCGCCTCCGCGATCCCGACGGTACGCGACGATCTCGCCGCCTTCAACGGCGACCTGTATCTGCTCCGCCGAATAGGGACGCCATGTGTGATGCACCTCCCAATACGCCTTCGAGCGCAACGTGGGTCCCGTCGCGTCGCGGTTGAACGCGCGGTGGAGTTCGATCACGGCATCCAGATCGTCTTCCCATCGAATCTGTCGTATCTCCCCGCCGAACGGGACGCTCGGCAGCGCGCCGTTCAACGGCACTTGCAACGCGAGCGCGTGGTGGAACGTCCTCCAGCCAAGCCGCGCGTAGAAGTCGTTGATCCCCGTGAACAGCAGCGAAATGTCGTACCGTTCCGCCTCCATGTAATGGACAACATCTTGCAGAACGAGCGTGTTGTACCCTTGCCCCCGATGGTCGGGGTGCGTGCCGACGCTGCCGAGACCGCCCATCCGCAGCGGGACGCCGTGCGCCAGCATCTGTCGGTCGAAAATCTGGATGACGCTGACGATCTTCCCATCCACTTTGGCGAGACGGGTGTTGTTCACGTTGAAGTCGGGGTCGTTCTTGTGGATTTTGGAGAAGAAGTCCGTCATCCGCTCGATGCGCTGCGGGTCGCGTCCGCCGAACGCATGTCCGCAGCAGACGATGGACGGGTCGATCTCCTCCGGTGTCGCGCCACGCACTTCAAGCATCATCCGCGTCCTTGTGTTGTCAACGCATCGCAATTGGGGGTCTTCCGCCGTCGGTTGAAATAGCATAACACATCGACGGTTGTCGGGAAACGGGTTGGCGCGCGCGACGACGGATCGACCCGCCTCCAACCGATTGCGACCCTTCCGACTCGCGTGATACACTTCCCTCCACGCGACTTCCCCTTCCGTGAAGGACTGCACGCCGGATGATGAACAACATCGACCTCGCGGACGAACTCCGCGCCATCGCCAACCTGATGATTATCGCGGGTGAAGACGAGTTCCGCGCCCGACGCATCTCCCGACTCGCCGACGACATCGAAACGCTCCCCGAACCGATTGAGAAGGCGTACGAGGAAGACCGTCTGGAACAACTCAGCGGCGTCGGCAAATCAACCGCGACGATGCTCACCCAAATCCTCGAAACAGGCACCTGCGACGCCCGCGACAAGATCGAAGAGACCGTCCCGCTCACGGTGCTCGACCTGTTGGAGATCAGCGGCATCGGCGTCAAAACGGCGAAGACGCTCTACGACGATCACGGCATCAAAGACATCGAAACGCTCGACGCTTCCGTCGCCGACGGCACGCTCGCGCAGGTCAAAGGTTTCAGCGCGAAGAAGATCGAGGGGGTGAAGGCGGGCATCGAACGCATCCGACGGCGCAACATCGAGCGTCCGTTGCAGGAGGTGCTCTCCATCGGCGAGCAGATCGCCGAGACGCTGAACACCGTCCCCGACACGCGGATCGTGTCGCCCGCCGGGGATGCCCGTCGAGGACGCGAGTACTCCCGACAGGTGCGCCTTGTTGTCGGCACGGACAACATCGGACGCGCGGCGGTCGCGCTGGGGCGAATCGGGCTCGGAGACGGCAGCCTCAAGACCCATGTGCGCGGCGAGTTCGGCGGCGGCTTCCCGATCCATGTGCACCTGACCCCGAACGACTGCTTCGGCGCGGTGTGGCTCCGCGAGTCCTGCGACCGCGTCCACCTCGACGCCCTGAACGCGCGCGCCTCCGAACGCGGACTCCCGACGCTCGGCGACGAAGACGCCTGGAAAGGTCTTGACGAGGCGGGCGTTTACGAGAAACTCGGCTACCCGTACGTGCCTCCCGAACTGCGCGAAGGCGTCGCCGCGTTGGAGTTGGATGCGCTGCCGCGTCTCATCACGGTGGAGGATTACGTCGGCGACCTGCACTCCCACACCGTCGCAAGCGATGGCGCGAACACCATCGAGGAGATGGCGGAAGCGGCGAAAGCGCGCGGCTACAAGATCCTCTGCGTCACCGACCACTCGCGCTCGTCGGCGTACGCGGGCGGATTGACCGTCGAACGCCTCCTGCCCCACATCGACGCGGTGCGCGCCGCCAACGACAAGATCGACGGCATCACCCTCTTGGCAGGCAGCGAGGTCGATATCCTCCCCGACGGCAGCCTCGACTACGACGACGACATTCTCGCCCAACTCGATTGGGTGGTCGCCAGCGTGCACTCCGGCTTCAACCTGAGCGAGAAGAAGCAGACCGACCGCATCCGCGCCGCGATGGAGAACCCCCACGTCCGCATCATCGGGCACCCGACGGGACGCCTGCTCAGTTCCCGCGACCCCTACCCCATCGATGTCGCCGCGCTGATCGAGAAGGCGGCGGAAACGGGCGTCGCCATCGAACTGAACAGTTCCCCCGAACGGCTTGATCTGAGCGCCGAGTGGTGCGCCAAAGCGCGGCAAGCGGGCGTCCTCATCTCGATCAACACGGACGCCCACCGCCGCGAGACGTTCGCCAACATCCGCTACGGGATGATGACGGCGCGCCGCGCGTGGCTTGAACCCCAACACGTCCTCAACACGAGAACCGTCGATGAGATCGTCGCGTTTCGGTCGGAAGCCCGTTCGTAAAGCGCTCGTCGGCAGCCTCAGACCGACATGGAGGGTGACGGCGGTATGGGTGGCGTTGACCGTCGCCGCGTCCGCCCAATCGGGTGGGATCGCTACGTACGATGGGTTTCAGGCGATCTACGCCGAAGACGATCTCGCCGCCATCGCCGCGTTCGAGGCGGCTTCCGCCCAAGACCCGACCCAACGCGCCATCGCCTACTATCTCGGACTGGCGTACGAACACGAAAACCAGCGTCGCAAAGCGATTGAGACGTACGAACGCGCGTTGACCCGCCACCCCGACGACGTGGAGATGCTCTATCGGCTCGCGGCGAACCACTCCGAGTTGAACGACGCCGAAACCGCCGCAGGATTGCTCGCCCGCCTCATCGAACTCGACCCCTACCACGCGCGCGGACACCATCTGCTCGGCATCCAGGAAATCGCGCTCGGTCGGCACGACGCGGCAATCGCGCATCTGGAACGCACGATTGAGTGGAACGAACGCAATTACGGCGCGTTGTTCGAGCTCGGACGCGCCTACTTGGGCGTCCGAGACGCCAAGACCGCCATCGAGATATTCGAGCGGGTGGAACGGCTCGACGCGAATCAGCCACAACTCTACTTCAATATGGCGCGCGGCTATCAACTGCTCGGCGACCGCGACCGCAGCCGCGTCCTCATGGAGCGGTTCCAGAAGTTGCAGGTCGAATCCCAAGAGGACGAACGGCTCACTCGCGCCGCGCAGAGCGACCCCTCCAATCCCGACGTATGGGTTGATCTCGCACGGCACTATTTCGAGACGGGACAATACGCGCAGTCCATCCGCCCCCTCGACCGCGCCATCGTCCAGTCGCCGCAGGATAAACGCGCCCCGCTCTATGAGAAGATGGCGCTCGCTTACTTGCAGATGGGCTTACCCGACGACGCGCAACAGGCGACCATCCAGGCGATCCGGCTCGACCCGACCGTCGCGTCGTTCTACAATACGCTCGGCACGACGGCGATGTTCATGGATCGACCCGACATGGCGGCGGAGGCGTTTCTACAGGCGATCCGCATCGGCGGCGACTTCGCCGAGTTCCACCTGAACCTCGCCCGCGCCTTCGACGCGATGGGTCGCGCGGAGGACGCCGCGCAACATTACCGCCGTTATCAACTGCTGATTGACCAGTCCGCGCCGTGAACCCATTTTAGAATCGCGCCCCGCGTGCGTCGGGGGACATCGGGTTGTTCTCCGCCCCGCAACGCTCTTACACTGACGCGCGTTGAATCATGCAACGCCGCCACAACTCCCGAACTTTTCCCCATTTACGTGGAACTCTCAATCATGCCTTCCGACGCGATCTTCGAACTGCGTAACGTCTCAAAACGGTTCGGCAGCCTGCACGCCGTCAAGCCGCTGACGCTCACCGTCCCGGCGGGCAGCACCACCGTGCTGATCGGACCCTCCGGCTGCGGCAAATCGACCTTACTGCGCCTGATGATCGGGTTGATCGCCCCCGACTCCGGCGACGTGCTGTTCGAGGACGCCAAACTGACCAAAGAGAACCTCCTGACGCAGCGGCGCAAGATGGGCTACGTCATTCAGGCGGGCGGACTGTTTCCCCCTTT
>JAQBWJ010000312.1 GCA_027625215.1 Candidatus Poribacteria bacterium | reverse complement strand
GGAGCCGTATCCACAATTTGAAATCGGGGTACGGGGGGTTGGTCGATATCGAGTTTTTAGTCCAGGCGTTACAGCTTCATCACGGATCGGAAAACCTGTCGGTGAGAACGGCGAATACGACGGACGCGATTCGGCGGTTGAACGGGTACGGACACCTCTCGAACGAGGATGCGGATTTTCTGTTGGAATCTTACCGATTCCTTCGATTCGTGGAAGACCGCCTACAGATCGTCGAAAATCGTCCGTTGAACGCGCTGCCGGACGATCAGGACGCGCTCGATAAACTCGCTCGACGGCTCGGCTACGACTCGACGGACGACACGCGCCCCTCCGACCGATTTCTGGACGACTACCACGCCCTGACCGACCGAGTACGCAACCTGTTCAGCAACGGTTTCCGGCGGCTTGGGGTGGAAGTCGAATGACGAACGACCGCAGCGGGGAGCTCTCGGACGCCTTCACGTCGAGCGTCGCGGACGCCTACGACCACTACTATCAAGGCGTGCCGGGCGATATTCGATTCTACGTGGAAGAGGCGTTGAAGGCGGGCTCACCCGTCTTGGAGATCGGCTGCGGGACGGGGCGCGTCGCCATCCCGCTCGCGGAGGCAGGGATTGAGGTCGTCGGGTTGGATCGGGAGGAACGGATCACCGAAATCGCGCGTCGGAAACTCGCCCTCTGCTCCGACGAAACACAACGCCGCGTCTCGTTCGTAAACGGCGACATGCGCGACTTCGACCTCAAACGAATATTCCCGACCGTCATCGTCGCCTACAACACGTTTCTCCACCTGATGACGCCGGACGATCAATCTCGGGCGTTGAGCCGCATCCACGCGCATCTGGAAGTCGGCGGACGGCTCATTCTGAACGTACTCGATCCACGCCCCGACGTGTTGGCGACGCGCGACGGCAAGTTGGAACAGGCGCGCGGCTTCGTTCGCCCCGACGGTTTGGGCGGCGCGTCGAATGCCGTCCGCGTCTCTGTTTGCAGTCGAACAGACGCGGAACGTCAAACGCTCTCCCAAGACGTGATCTTCGAGGAGTTGGACGCGGTCGGTCGGGTCAAATCGAAGTCGTACCGCTCGTTCGTCATCCGGTACGTCTATCGGTACGAGATGGAACACTTGCTGCGGTTGCGCGGGTTTGAGATCGACGCGCTCTACGGCGACTTCTTCCGAAACCCGCACGGACGCGGCACGGAACAGGTGTGGGTCGCCCGAAAAGTCGCGTCAGGATGATTTGCGCTTCGCTCTGGGACCGTGCGCCATCGGATCGTCGCCGACCCACCGCTCGTCAATCGGCTCGGACGCGAGTTGGTAGCGCGTGTCGGATGTGAGGCGGATACGGTTCACCGGCGATTTGTTGTCGAGCGAGCAGTGCATCGTGTACATCGTGAAGACGAGCAAGTCGCCCGTTCGGAAACCGCCGTCGCCCGCCGTCAGCCATCGCCCGCCGTGTTCCGCCTGCACCTGCACCGGGTTTGAACTGAACCAACCGCCGCCGTAGGGGTTCGGGTCGTCGCTGTCCACGTCGATGCGTCCGTACGATTCGATCAGTTCCCTCATTTTGTGGGAGTTTTCGAGCACCATCAACGCGCCGTCCTCGTACGGCACGTCGCCGATGGGCGTCCACGCCGTATAGAGCCGCTCCGTGCCGCGACCCATGTACACCTTGTCGTAGTGACAACCCGTCGCGCCGCCGACGCGCACCGTCCGCAGCCAGATGTAATCGAACGAGCGCACCTCGCCGCCCAAGAACTTCTCGAAGAACCGGATGATGTCGCCGTCGTGGACGAGGCGTTTGACGGCGGGGAGCGTCCGCATCTCAACCCCGAACTGCCGCGTGTCGATGGAGCCGCGCGTCGACGTGCCGGAGAAGATGGCGTCCATCAGCGGATGGTCTTTGGAGACTTCATCGACGGACGCGAGTTTGTCGAGCAGGGCTCGTCGCGCGTCGTTCACGACGGAGCGGTCGAGCACCCCGCGAAGGAACAGGTAGCCGTCCTCCTTCATGCGCGCCTGCAACTTCTCGCCGCTGTCGAAGATGTCGTTCGATTCGCGCAGGAAACCGAATTTGTCGTCGCTTTTTGAAAACTCGTGTCCGTGCGAGGTGAATTTATCCATGTCGTGTCTCCGTGTCGATTGATTCCCGGTCTTCAAATCACTCGTTCGCGTTTCGCCGTCAGTCCGCGCGTTTCTCCCGTTCAACGACCGGGACCCGCCTCACGCTTGACCGCTGCTGATGCCATGTCATCCCGATCCACGCCGCGACGCTTGTCAAAATGATCGGTCCGCCCATCAACGTCGGTGTCGGCACCGTCTCGCCGACGACAAGGTACGTCCACAGCGGGTTTAGGATCGTTTCTATGAGAACGATCAGCGACGCCCGATGCGCTTCAACAGATTGCGCCGCCCACGAATAGAGCGCGTACGGGATCGCAAATTGCGCGATTCCCATAGCCGCGAGCAGCCCCATTTGAGGCAACGTCAGCGCGAACGAACCGTTCAATGCAACCAACGGCGCGAGAAGCAACGCGGAACCCACGCAGTTGGAACAGACCACGACGATCGGGTGCACGTTCCGTAGTCCCCGCAGGGCGATCAGGACGGCGGCGTACCCGAACCCGCTCGCCAACGCCAACGTCAACCCCAGTCGGTCTGTCGTCGGGTTCGCAAAGTAGATCACTGCAACGCCGATCATCGCCACGCCCAAGACCGCCGCTTCGCGTTGTTGAACGCGCTCCTTCAACATAACGGGTGACAACGCGACGATCCAGATGGGCGCGCTGTACTGTAACACAATTGCGTTCGCAGCGGCGGTCTGCGTCGTGGCGACGACGAATGTGACCGTCATCAGCGTGAACGAGAATATCGATCCGATCCGCCAGCGAATCGGCGCATTCAACCGCGTCTTCCAATGCCTCACCGCGAACGGGAGAAACAGGATTCCACCCGCGAACGACCGATAAAACGCGATAGAGACGCCGGAAACGCCGCCGCCCTGCGCGTTCAGCAGTTTGATGAGAGGGCCATTCAGGCTCCACAACGCCGCTGTCAGCACGAGCGCGGCGACGCCCAGCCACGTTTTCCGCGAGTTCGCCGCTTCGCCGCTTGTCATGGGTGAGTACCAACCCCGCGATCAACGTACCAACAAACTGTCATTCTGAGGCTCCTGCCGAAGAATCTCTAGCCACCGGGATCGAATTGGCGTAAGCAACGTCCACTAGTATGACGGGTTCGGAGAGATTCTTCACTGCGTTCAGAATGACACGATACGGGGTTTGGGGTTGTCTCAGACGCCCGTTTATGACTCGTTCCCCCACTCCGTCTTAGCGCCGCGACCATTGCGCCACGCTTGCCGCCAACGGTGAATATCGCCGGGCCCGATATCGCGCTGCGGTTGGCGTCCCGCGCGTTCGAGGATCGTCGGGAACGGCTTGCTCGGCAGCGTTTGATACCAATAGGCGACCGTGCTCATGTCAAGTGTCAGCGCGTTGCTGTGACCGTGTTCGATGGACGCCCTCAACGACTTCGTGAACATCACCGGGTCTTCAAGGTGGAAGCGGTAGCAGTGCGTTCGCCCCAACCAGCCGATGTTCTCGTTGATGCGACCGAACCCGAAATACGGGTGCTGATACGGCTCCTTCGGGCACCATGACATGTTGAAGTAGTCTTCCGTGCCCGTGCCGTGCGCCGAGCCGGGCCACGGTTCGCCGTCTACGAGGAACATGTCGTCGCCCTCGCCGTACCAAATCGGCGTCGGCGACTGCACGTAGTAGTTCAATCCGACGAAGTGACCGCGCCCCTCCGCTTCGAGGAACAGGTAGTTGCCCTCATCCGTCTTTTGGAGCAGCCCGCCCTGGCTCTCGTTCTCGGTGGGATCGGTCAGTTCGCGGTTCCACCACGCATGGAATCGCGCCTGATCGTCGCCAATCGAGTCGTGTTCTTCGTAATCGACGTAGTAATAGAACGAGCGGCACTGTTCGTCGCTGTCATTTTCGATTTCGATGCGCGCGCCCTTCGAGAACGGCATCGGGAAGTAGCAGTTCAGCCCCCGACCTCCGACCGGAGCCGCCGCCAACGGCAACGACACGTAGTTGTAGTGCTCGCCGAACCCCTGCCCGAAGAAATCGCCGACGGGCGCTTCAACGGAGGGGTGTTCCTGCCCATCCCAATACATGCGTAAGATCATGTTGCGCCGGTACATCGCGTCGCCGTGCGCGATAGTGAACCAAATATGCTTGATGATCCCCGACCCTTCGATATCCGCTAGTACGGCGGTTTCACCGGGTTCGATAGGGATGCGGTCGGAGTTACCGCCGGTGCGGTCGTAACTGGAGATGCGTTTCGTGCGGGCGGTTCGGAGTGTCGCCAACCCGTCCAACGGACTCGTCATGCGTTGCCTTTCGAGATAAAATCGGTCAAGCGCGGAGATGATGAGGACACAATGCGCCGCGCGACGAAATAGAGAAGAGGGCTCTTG
>JAQBWJ010000311.1 GCA_027625215.1 Candidatus Poribacteria bacterium | reverse complement strand
CCCCTCCGTCACAAGGCTGATGAGGTGCGCCATGTATGATCCGACCAACCCCGTGTGCCACTCGAAGTAGGTGGACGGATACCCCGCCGCCGTCGGCGCGCCGGACACACCCACCCCTTCCGAACCGGGATGAATCGCCACCGGCAGACCATACTCGACGGCGGCGGCGTAGATCGGGTGGTAGTACCGCTGTCCGTACGGGAAACGCGCACCGCTCGGCATCAGCACCTGCACGAACGCCGGGTGTCCGCCGAGCCGATGAATCTCCTTCGCCGCCAGTTCCGGGTCGCCCGGCGACACGCAGAGCGACAACCGGAACCGATCATCGACCGGGTGCCAGTCGTTCAGAAGAACATCATTGGTCGCGGCACAGAGCGTCGCGGAGAAGTCGGGGTCGGGCGACAGTCCGGCGTGCAGCGCGCCTCCCGGATTCAGGATGCCGTACTCGAAGTCGTACTCGTCAAACAGGTACTTGGCGAGCGACTCCGGCTTGTTCTCGATCTTGGAACCGTCCGGCAGCCGCGTATCGGAACGCATCACCCCGTTCGGGTTCCAGTAGCCGAGATGCCCCGGGCCTCGACTGCCGTCCCGATACCGCGTTTTGAACGGCTCCGGCAGGTAGTCCATGATCCGCTGACCGCTGACGACCGGGTGAATATCCGTGTCGATCCGTGGTACGCGCGATGCCATCAGCGCCCTTTCATCAACAGCGGAGCAACGATTCCGCCCCGTCGATCCACACTTCCGTCCCTGTGATATGTCCCGCATTCGGCGACGACAGGAACAGGATCAACTCGCCGACCTGTTCCGCCTTGCCGGACTCGTTGCCCGTCAGCGGGATGCGTCGTTCGGGGAACTGAACGGGGATGCGGATCGAGTCGAGGTTGCGACCCCATGTGTTCTGCCCAATGTTCGTCGTGATCGCGCCGGGACAAACGGCATTTACTCGAATGCCCCAAGGAGCCAACTCGACCGCCGCTTCCTTCGCCAGTACAACCTGTCCCGCCTTCGAGCAGGAGTACGCCGTCGTCCCGGTCAGGCTGAACTGGCGCGTCCCGTTGATCGACGCGACAACAACAATCGAGCCGCCCGCCTTCTTGAGATGCGGAATCGCGTACTTCACGGTCAAAAACGTCCCGCGCAGGTTGATGCCCTGCGTTTGGTCCCACTCATCGGCGGTAATCTCTTCGATGGGCGCCCAGACGCCGTTGATCCCCGCGTTGGCAACGACGATATCGAGCCGTCCCCATTTGTCTACAGTCTGTTTGACGGCGGCTTCCACCTGCGCCGCCTCCGCCACGTCGCACGAGATGGCGACCGCCTCGCCACCCGCCGCTTCGATCTCGTCTACGGCATCTTTCAATACGTCGATCCGTCGGGCGATACAGGCGACTTTCGCGCCCGCCTTCGCAATCTCGACGGCAGCGGCGCGCCCGATCCCGGAGTTTGCGCCCGTCACGAACGCGACTTTCCCGTCAACACGTACATCCATGAATGATGACCCCTTAGCGCATTGGCAATACGGCAGATTGAGCGGAACGATCCCGCGACAAGTTCGATCAAAACGTTCCTCACGCATCCCGACGTTCAACGACCGATAGATTACCAGTTCGTGAACGAGCCGTCCAGCCTGCTCAATCGGGGCGATGAGCTCGCTCGGTAAGGATGGTTCGCGGCGGCTTCCTCGTTGAACTCGACGCCGAGTCCGGGCGCGTCGGACGCGAGGAGATAGCCGTCCTCGAACGTCAGATTGCGCGGGAACACGTCGGCGAGGATGTTGCCCGGCTTGCGCGGCAGTTCCAGCACGCCGACGTTCGGCGACGCGATGCACAGGTGCAGCCCCGCCGCCGCGCTGACAGGTCCAAGCGGGTTGTGCGGCGCGATGTTGATGAAATGCGTTTCGCACCAGTCGGCGATCTTGTTTGCCTCCGTGATGCCGCCGACGTTGCACAGGTCGATGCGGGCGTAGTGCATCAGGTCGCGCTCCAAGACGCGCTGAAACTCCCACTTGTTCGACCATTGTTCGCCAATCGCCAACGGGACATGGACGTGCCGCGCGAACGCTTCGTACGCCTCGCCCGACTCCGCCCGCAGCGGGTCTTCGATGAAGAACGGTCGGAACGCCTCTACTTCCCGACAGAGACGGATCGCGTCGGGCGGGTCGAGTCGCGTGTGCACGTCGAAACAAAGTTCGAGCTCGTCGCCGAGTTTGTGCCGGATCGCCTCAAACTGCTTCACGGCGATGCGGGTCGATTCGGAAGGCTCCAAGATGCCCTGCCCCGTCTCCGGCTGACCCCAACGGGCGAACTTCCACCCCTCGTCCATCGTGCGCTTGCAACTGTCCACAAGATCATCAACGGTGCGCCCGCCGTTGTGCGGGTAGCAGACCACTTTGTCGCGGCACTTCCCGCCGAGCAGGTTGTACACGGGCTGGTCGAGCGCTTTGCCCTTGATATCCCACAGGGCGATATCAATCGCGCTGATCGCCGCGCCGAGCACGCGCCCGCCGGGAAAGAACGCGCCGCGAAACATGAGTTGCCACAGGTGCTCCGTGCGAAACGGGTCTTCGCCGACGAGCCATTCGCTCAGGCGGATGACCGTCTCCTCGACCGCGCGTTCCTGCCACGTAATACCCGACTCGCCGATCCCGTAAATTCCCGCGTCCGTTTCGATCTTCACGAAGAAGAAGTTGCGTCCGCCGCCCCATAGCGGGAACGTCTTGATCTGAGTGATTTTCACGAATGTCTACTCCTGAATGCCGCCCGTCTGTCGAATCGTCACGTACCGATCAATCGGTGGGTCGTTGATCGTGACCACGCTGCCGTCCGCCCATCGTATCACAACTTCCTCGACGGCGGATTGGTCGCCCAACCCGAACAGCAGACGGAAATCGTTGCCCGCCAAGTAACTTGCCCCAGACACAACCTCTCGCGTCTGACGCATCCCTCCGGACGCGACGACGACGCTTGAGCCGACGGCGTCCGCGTTCATGCCGTCGCCGACGAGTCGGACGCCAAGCCAGTGGTTGTCACTGGCGGTTTCGTTTCGCAGGATAACGGCGGCGCGTCCCGTTTGGCAGAGCGCGATATCCGTGTCGCCGTCGTTGTCCAGGTCGCCGAACAGCATCCCTCGCACGACATACCCCGCCGTCAGTCCGGCAGCGACGGTCGCATCGACAAACGAGCCGCCCTCGTTCCGAAACAGTTGGACGGGCTGTTCATACGACAGTTTCGGATCAATCCGCGCCACGTTGTCCCAGATATGACCGTTGCCGACAAGCAGGTCGAGCCAACCGTCGTTGTCCGCGTCTGCGAATCGCGTGCCGAATCCGAGCGCCCGGAACGATGGCTCCGCCAGACCGATCTCGAACGTCGCGTCGAAGAAGTACCCCTCCTCGTTCACATAAAGGCAGTTCGTTTCGAGCGAGAAGTTCGTCACCCACAAGTCCATGTCGCCGTCATTGTCGAAGTCGCCCGCGTCGACGCCCATCGACCCGTTTTCGATCCCATCGCCGTTGAACGCGACCCCCCGTTCAACCCCTTCTTCCCGAAACGTCCCGTCGCGCCCGTTGATGAACAGCAGGTTCCGCGTCATGTCGTTTGCGACGTAGATATCAAGCCAACCGTCGTTGTCCACATCGGTGAAAACGACGCCCAGACCGCGCGTTGTTGGTTCGTAAATGCCCGCTTCATGCGTCGCGTCTGTGAACGTCCCATCGCCGTTGTTGCGATAGAGCGTGTCGGCGGTTCCCACGTACTCGTTCGGTCCGCAATAGATGCGAATGTCTTGATAATGACAGGGCACGTCCGTGTCCAGCGAATAGACGACGTAGTTGCAGACGTAGAGGTCAAGGTCGCCGTCTCGGTCGTAGTCGGCGAACGCGGCGCTCGTGCTGAGTTGATCGCCCACGACCCCGGCTCGTTCCGTCACGTCCTCGAACGTCCCGTCGCCGTTGCCTTTCAGGAGAACGTTCGCGCCGAGGTTCGTCACGTACAGATCGAGATGCCCGTCTCCGTCGTAGTCGGCGGCGACCGCCCCGAGCCCATATGAGGCGTCGTCCGCGCCGGAACCGTCCGTGATGTCGGTGAATCGACCGTCGTCGTTGCGGAACAGTCGGTTGCGGATGGAGAGGTCGAGATCAGGAAGACGGTTGCCTTGAACGAGGTAGAGATCGAGATCGCCGTCCCTGTCGAAGTCGAACAATGCGCCGCCGCCGCCCATCGTTTCGATCAGGCGTCGTTCCGGTGAAAACCCGTTTTCGTGAAGAAAATCGAGACCGAACGCTTCCGTCGCATCGACGTAGCGTTGCGCTTGAATCGGCGCGGCGACGGACAATGCGATGAGAATAAACAGGACGCGAATCATCTAGTCCGTCGAATTCGTTGGGGGCGCGGGTCGAGCGACGCGAAAACCGATTGTATGGGTTGAGCGCGCGGGGTGGAAGCGGAAGCGAAGCGCGGAACGCAGAAACGCGACGCCTTCATACCACG
>JAQBWJ010000310.1 GCA_027625215.1 Candidatus Poribacteria bacterium | reverse complement strand
GATGGCGTGTCTTTAACGACACCGCCGACCACAACAGGACGACGTTCGATGAAGGCGGACGACGGATCGGCGTCGCCGAGTGGCTCCTTCGGGAGGGGAGGCGTTGGCATCTTGCCGATGGCGCGGACTCTCAGGTTGACGATTTCGATGGGCGCCATTGGGTCGGCATGACCGTAACGTTCCTCATGGGCGGCGTGGAACGCAGAGGCGAAGGATTCGGTGAACGGCACGGTGAGCTCGAACGACTGTCCTCGATATCGGCAGTCCAACTCGCGCGCAATGGTGATGTCCGCGTCGGACACTCGTTCGGCGAGCGTTTCGCGGCGGGCGCGCTCCGTCATTGGTTGAAAGCGCGTTTCCAGTTCCTTCTTGGTGGAACTCCCGGCGAGCATGACGGTCATCGCGTAATCCTTCACCACATCCGAAACGAGCATTCCAAACGCGGAGAGCGTCGAGGCTCCGTACGGAACCAAGACTGTCTCAACGCCGAGATTGCGGGCGAGTTCAACGGCATGGAGTCCCCCCGCCCCGCCGAACGACACAAAGGCAAAATCACGGGGGTCGTGCCCCCGACTGACGGAAATGACCCGCAACGCGCGTTCCATGTGGGCGTTGGCGATTTCGATTACCCCCAACGCCGCCGATTGCGCCGCGTTCAACCCATCACGCGCCGCGATTCCGGCGTCGTTCGCAAGTCGGATGAGGGCGTCGAGAGCGGTGTCCGAATCCAACGTCATCGCGCCGCCCAGAAAACGTTGGGGATCGAGGCGACCAAGCACGACATTCGCGTCCGTGACGGTCGGTTGCCAACCACCTTGCCCGTAGCAGCATGGACCCGGATCAGAGCCCGCGCTTTCAGGTCCAACGCGCAACGCGCCTCCCGCATCCACGTAGGCGATGGAACCTCCGCCCGCTCCAATCGTGTGAATGTGGATGACCGGGATACGGATCGGGAGTCCGGCGATTTCTGCTTCACTTGTTATCTGAGGAGCGCCGAGCGCGAGAGAAACATCGGTTGATGTGCCACCCATATCGAACGTGATGACCCGCTCGAAGCCGACCGCTTTGGCGATGTGCAACGCCCCGACGCATCCCCCCGCCGGGCCCGACAGAATCGACCGAACCGCATGACGACGCGCTTCCGTTGTGTGAATGCTGCCGCCGTTCGACTGCATGATGCGAAAGTCCCGCGCGGTCAGTTTCGATTCCAACTCGCTCAAATATCGGTCGAGGATCGGCGCGACGTAGGCGTTCACCGTTGTTGTACTGGCGCGTTCGTACTCGCGGAACTCCGGCAGGACTTCGTGCGAGAGCGACGTGAGGAACCCCGCTGCGCGAAGTCGTTCGCCGAGTCGCGCTTCGTGTTCCGGTCGAAGGAATGAGAATAGAAGGCAAACGGCAACTGATTCCGCGCCGCATTCTCGCAGCTCGTCGATCAACGGAACGATCTCGGCTTCGTTCATCGCCTGGAGTAATTGTCCGTCGGAGGCGACGCGCTCCGTGATTTCGAAGGCTCGGTCGCGAGGGACAAGCGGGGCGGGTCGGTCGCTGAAAAAGTCGTAAATGTTCTCGCGGGTCTGACGCGCAATCGACAGCAGATCGCGGAATCCGCGCGTCGTGACAAACGCCGTCCGCGCGCCTTTGCGTTCAAGAAGCGTGTTCGTCGCAACCGTCGAGCCGTGAATGATAGAGGGCGGCGCGTCCGCATCCAACTCCGCGATCCCGCTTAACACAGATAAGGCTGGGTTTCGAGGAGTAGAGAGGCGTTTGAAGGCGCTAAGTTCACCGCTCGTTTCGTCGTACAGCACGAAGTCGGTGAACGTCCCGCCGATGTCAATTCCGATTCGCATGGGGGTCGCCGTTTGGCTAAGAGGGTGAAGGCGTTTGCGTCTCGCGCGGATTCGTCGTACGTTGTTCAGGCGCGGGGTCGGAAGCGAAAATGGCGGCTACCGACCGACTCGACGCATCATACTAGATCGTTGGACTGTCGTCATAGGGGAGGTCTGAAAGATGGCAAAGATTGATGTGGGCCACCGCATTATCGCGGCGGTGGCTCAGGAGCCGTTTGTGAGCGGCGGCAACTGGTTTTGTACGCTCATCCCTATCTGCGATTTGGAGGGCAACGTCTTATCGGACGACCTTTTTCCGAATCGAGGGATGATCTGGTGGCGTGTCATCGAGCCGGTGCGAGACTATGCGGTGAGACGCAACCTCATCATCATCCAACTAGAGACGGCTCCCGCGTATGACAGCGTTGATCCCTCGAAAGACTATTTTCAGGTCGGCTCCGTTTCCCCGCTAAAAAGCCTTGTCAGTGAAATAATCCCGATTGAAGAACATGAAGATAGCGATTCGTTGATCCGCGAAGGCAGGGTCTATTTGGACCGTCCCGTTGTCGGTTCCGTCTATTTTCGCACGGGGGAAGACGTGAGCGGACCCTGGAAGGTGGAGGGCGAGGAAGAACGAGGGTATCGCCGCGCGACGGTGATCAAGGCGTTGCAGAATGAGAAAGTATGGCGCTGGAAGTGGGTCGATTTTGCGAAGCGCGTGCGGGTGATTCACCGAGACGTGCGGATCGTGATCGACTGGCATTGGAACAAGTTCGACACAGCGTCCTACACGATGGTCTTTCAGGACGATCTCAAAAAGGCGGTCGAACACGCGAACCTGACGGACGCCGTTTCCGACCGCGAAGTAATCACGAAGTTTGCGCGGGCGACGGTCGGGCACACCGAGCGGCGCGAAATCGAGCGGTTCTTCGACAGCGGACTGTTGACGGCGGAGAGCGTTGAAGAGTTGCGCTCTTTGAAACCGCGCATGGAGCGGATCGCGCGTCATCTAAAGGACTACGAAGCGGAATTGAACCCGTTGGTCGACGCGCTGATGACACGCAAAGAGCTCAAACCGACGCTGGAAAAGCGTCAGGAGGAACTTGCCGATACGTACGTCCGAGAGCAAAGATGAGTTCGACGCGCGGGCGCAACAGGAGATCCGCGAGTTGGTCGGCGAGCGCGACACGTTGGTCGAACAGATCGAAAAGGCGCGTCAGGACTTTGACGACGAACGACGACGGCAACTAGCTCAGTTGGAAAAAGACCGCGACGAACACCTGAAAGAGATCGAAACGCAGCGCGAAAAGATCGAAAAGCGCGAGAAGGAAGCGGTCGCGCTGTTGGAGAAGACGACGAAGGGGATGTCGGAGAAGCAGTCGGAACTGGTGCAAAACTTCCTCGAGATTCTCCCGTTGCTGCGCGAGGTTGGGATGGTGTCCGGTGGGAGCGTTGGCGGAGGGGCGTCGATGGCATCCATTTCCACATCAGCCAGAGGAACGAGGCAGCGGGAACTCGACCTGCCCACGTTTGCCCGCGATGGCGTGAAGGATGCGAAAGTCGGCGAAGATGCGTTTGTCGAGCGGTGGATCGATGTGTGTCGGGAGAGTGGGTACGCGTACAGCGAGTCCGACCTGCTGAACTTCCACGTTGCGATGAAGTCGGAGCGGTTCAACCTGCTGGCGGGTCCGAGCGGAATCGGCAAATCGTCGTTGCCGCGACTGTACAGCCACGCTCTGCACGGCAATCCGAACGACTCGGCGACGCCTGGGCGTTATCTGTCGATCCCCGTTCGACCGGGATGGATGGACACGCGCGACCTGCTCGGTTACTTCAACAGCCTCGAAGGGTTTTTCGAGCCGTCGCCGTCGCGATTGTTCGAGTACCTCATCTACGCCGCCGAAGAGGACAAGTCGGGGAACTCCGGCATCTATACCATCAACTTGGACGAGATCAACCTGTCCTATGTCGAGCACTATTTCGCGGACTTCCTGAGCGCGTTGCAGCGTCCCGATCAGCAGCAGGGCATCCAGTGCTTCTACCCAGACCTATGCCGACCGGACGACCCATACCGCAAGTACGGTTTCCTGCCGATTGCGCCCACGGTGCGATTTGTCGGGACGGCGAATATGGACGAAACGACCAAACCGTTCAGTCCGCGATTGCTCGACAGGGTGAACGTTGTCGAACTGATGATCGCCTCGCACGCCGCATTAAGCGCCGACCCGGAACCTCGCGGGCTTGGGCGCGGTTCAAAAGGGCACGAGCCCATTGCGGCGTCCGCCTACCGAAACTGGTCGGTGTTGCATCCGTCGGAAGGCGTTCGCGGAGGGGTGTATCAGGCGGTGGAACCGATTCAGAAAGTGCTCGCGCAGTACGGTTATCCGGTCAGTCCGCGCGTGATGACGGCGATGGTGCGCTATGTCGCCAACGCTCAGTCGATCTTGTCGACGCGAGAGGCTATCGACCGACAGATTCTACAGCGCATCCTGCCGAAACTGCGCGGGCATACGGAGCGGTTCCGCGATATGCTACACGAGTTGCTGACGCACCTGCCGGAGGAGGAATACCCGCGCGCTAGCCGTCGAGTGACGCGAATGGCGGAATCCGAGTACGCGATGGACTTCTTCCACTGTTTGCAAGAGGCGTAGAGTGTCGGAGATGGG
>JAQBWJ010000309.1 GCA_027625215.1 Candidatus Poribacteria bacterium | reverse complement strand
ACCCCGGTCTCAGCCTCGGCACGGACGAGCGCAGCATTGACCACTTCCTGAACACGCCCGCGCTCGCGTTGAGTCTCGGGAGCGTCCGCGCTGTCGAACTGCGCTGGAAGGTCGTCGTCATTTGGGTGGTCACGGTGGTACTGATGCTGCTCTTGGAGATGATCGTCCACCGCACCAAGATCGGAACGGCGATGCGCGCCTGCGCTTTCGACCGCGCGACCGCCGCGCTCATGGGCATCGACGTAAACCGCGTCATCGCGATCACCTTTGCGATAGGTTCCGCGATGGCGGCGGCGGCGGGCATCCTGTTCGGACTCTATCGCGGCAGCGGCATCGGCTATCGCATGGGCTTCCAGCCGGGCGTCTTCGCGTTTGCGGCAGCAGTGCTCGGCGGTATCGGGAACATACGCGGCGCAATGTTCGGCGGGATGGTCTTGGGGATCGTTCAGGTGGCAGCGGCGGCGTACCTCACGGATTGGCTCGGCATCAACTCGAACTACGCCTTCGCCTTCGCCTTCGGAATGCTGATCCTCGTCATCCTCGTCCGCCCGACGGGGATTCTCGGACGCGCCAGCGCCGAACGCGCCTAACCGACCTCTCACGGAAAGCCCCCCTTCATGGCGAACCCGCTGCGCGAGATGACCCGTTACACTCAAACGTGGTGGGATTCCGCGCGCGGCAACCCCTGGCGGTTGGCGCAGGGGGTGATCGTCGTCGCGGTCGTCTTCGTGATGGTGACGGCTCCCATCCTGCCGATCCCTCAGCAGTACCGCGCCCGCATCGCTGACATCTTTCTCCTCTGCATCATCTACTCGATCATCGCGATTGGGTTGAATGTCGTGACGGGCTATACCGGGCTCCTCGATTTGGGGATCGTCGCGTTTGCGGGCATCGGCGCGTACACGGCGACCATCCTGTTCGACCGCCCCTGGATGCAGTTCCCCGGCGCGTTCCTTCTTGTGCTGCTTGTCGGCGGCTGGCACGCGGCAGCGTGGGGCGTCGTGCGGGGCGCGCCGACGCTCAGGTTATCGGGCGACTACTACGCCATCGTCACATTCGCCTTCGCCGAGATCGTCCGCATCGTCATCCGCAATGAGGCGTGGTTGACGGGCGGCGGCAACGGGTTCAAGAACTTCCCCCTCCTCAACCCGCTCGGCGCGAAACTGAACGGCGGCGCATACGACGGCATCCTGAAAACCGCCGGTTACTGGTCGTACCCCAGCGGCGGCATGTGGCACAGCGGGACATGGCAGTTCTACTACCTGAGTCTGTTCGTACTCGTTGTGACCGTGATCACGATGCGGCGTCTCGAAAACTCGCGCACGGGTCGCGCGTGGTTTGCGATGAAAGCGGACGAGACCTCCGCCTCGACTAGCGGCATCAACCTGAACAACTACAAGATGGTGTCGTTTGCGATCTCCGCTTTTTTCGCGGGAATCGGAGGCGCGTTGCTCGGCTTCAAGACGAACACGGTGTCCACGAACGTCTTCGACTTTTGGTTCTCGGTTGTCGTGTTGTGCGGATTGGTCTTGGGTGGGATGGGCTCGATCACGGGCGTCGTGACGGGCACGTTCATCGTCTACGGGCTCGGCGAACTGCTCCGCGAGCAGATAAGGATCGGCGACGCCGTGTTGAAGGTGGACGACCGGGCTCGCTTTCTGATGTTCGGGCTGCTGTTGATCGTCGTGATGGTCTTCCGACCGCAGGGGTTCTTCCCGCGCAAGCGTTCCGCCGACACGGGCGATGAGGCGTCCGACGGCGATGCGTCGCTGTTCCATCTCGGAGGACGAACCGAATGACCTCCTCCATTTTGCGGGTCGAGAACCTGACCAAGCGGTTCGGCGGCGTCGTCGCGTTCGAGGACGTGTCGTTTAAAGTCGCGCCCGGCGAAATCACCTCGCTTATCGGGCCCAACGGCGCGGGCAAAACGACTGTCTTCAACCTCATCACCGGACTCTACGATAAGACGGCGGGTTGCATCTGGTTCAATGCGACGGGCGACGATCCTACCGACGTGAGCGAACCTGTCTTCGACCCGCTCCACGCGGCGATGGTGTCGCTGGTGAGCGCGGGCGTCGGACTGATTGCCCTCGCCCACCCGACGGCGCGGCGACGGCTCTACTACCTGCGCTGCACGCCCGACTTCATGACCTGTCAGGGCATCGCGCGCACGTTCCAGAACAGCCGCCTGTTCAACGACCTCTCCGTGCTCGACAACGTGAAGGTCGGGCTGCACGCCCGCGCCAATGCGAACGCCGTTGACGCGATCCTCCAAACGTTGCGCCATCGGCGGGAAGAATCCGAGATCGAAGCCGCCGCAGGCAAGTATCTCGCGTTCGTCGGATTGGCGGGCCGCGCGACGAACGCCGCCAGCGACCTCGCCTATGGAGAGCAGCGTCGACTTGAAATCGCCCGCGCGCTTGCAACGCAGCCGAAACTGCTGCTGCTGGACGAACCCGCCGCCGGGATGAACCCCACCGAAACGAACGACCTCATCGCGCTCATCCGAAAAACGCGCGACGCGGGTGTCACCGTCTTCCTGATCGAACACGACATGAAACTCGTGATGGAGATATCCGACCGGGTGATCGTCCTGAATCATGGGCGCAAGATCGCCGACGGCACGCCGGAAGAAGTGCGCGCCAACCCCGAAGTGATCGCCGCCTATCTTGGCGAAGAGACGCCGCGCGACGGGAAGGACGACGCATGAGTTTCTTCGAGGTGGGCGAGGCGCGAGCCGGATACGGCAAGATGGAAGTGCTGCGCGGCATTAGTCTGCGGTTGGAGGAAGGCGAAGTCGTCACGCTGATCGGCGCAAACGGCGCGGGCAAGACGACGACGCTCAACGCGATCTGCGGCATCGTGCGGGTCGCGTCGGGCGCGGTCACGTTCGACGGTCACGACATCACCCATCGACCGACGAAGGACATCGTGCGACTCGGCATCACCCAAGTCCCGGAAGGGCGCAAACTGTTCTCCGAACTTTCTATCGCTGAGAACCTCCGCATGGGCGCGTACCTCCGTAAAGACGACAAGGCGATCAAAGACGACCTCGACTACGTGTGCGAACTGTTCCCGCGACTGCGCGAACGGTGGAACCAGTTGGCGGGGAGTCTCTCAGGCGGCGAACAGCAAATGTGCGCGATCGGTCGCGGGTTGATGGCTCGCCCGAAACTGTTGTTGTTGGACGAGCCGTCGTTGGGGCTTGCGCCGCTCTTGGTTGAACAGATATTTGAGATCATCAACCGCCTCAACAGCGACGGCACGACGATCCTGCTTGTCGAACAGAACGCGAAGAAGGCGTTGGAGGTCGCGCATCGCGGCTACGTGATGGAGACGGGCAACATTACGATGGAAGGCGACGCGAAGGCGCTCTTGAACGACCCGCGCGTGCGGAGCGCCTATCTAGGCGACGTTTGAGTTCGCTTTCACCGTGCCCTGTTGCGCGGGTGGAAGCGTTCGACCAGAATACGAGGGGCGTGGCAAGCGACGCCGATGAGGAGGGGGAACGCAATGAATGAACGCGCGACGTGGGCGGCTCCGAGACTGTCCACGATGATGTTCT
Source organism: Candidatus Poribacteria bacterium (assembly GCA_027625215.1). Classification (GTDB taxonomy): domain Bacteria; phylum Poribacteria; class WGA-4E; genus JAQBWJ01. The sequence goes on along the minus strand of JAQBWJ010000309.1, from coordinate 955 downwards.
TGCAGTTCGCGGTGTGGGGTTCGTGGGCGGTGCTGATCGCCGGACACATGAGCCATCTTGGGTTTACCGAGATGCAGATGGCGTTGGTGTTCGGGACGACCGCGTTCGGATCGATCCTGTCGCCGTTGGTGGCGGGGTGGATCGCGGACCGATTCATGTCGGCGCAGGTGTTTGCGGCGATTTCGCATGTCGTGAGCGGCGGGTTGCTCTATTTCGCCTACACCCAGACCTCGTTCGAGATGATGTGGACGGGCATTCTGCTTCACTCGATCCTCTACATGCCGACGATTGCCGTCACGAACGCGATTGCGTTTCGCCACATGAAGGACTCCGACAAGTTCGGGTGGGTGCGCGTGTTCGGCACGTTCGGGTGGATCGCCGTCAACTGGTTCATGTCGTTCTATCTCCGTTATTGGGAGTCGAAGGCGCCGAACGAATCGCATGTGGGCGACGCGCTGCTGCTCGCGGCAGTCGTGTCGGTCGTGATGGGGATTTACTGTTTGACGCTGCCGAATACCCCACCGTCCCGCGAGGCGAAAAACCCTTACGCCTTCTTAGAAGCGTTGTCGTTGATGAAGAACCGAAACTTCGCGGTACTCCTGCTGATTTCATTCTTTGTGGCGATTGAATTGCCGTTCTACTACAACCTGACCTACCTGTTTCTGACGGATACCGCCGCGGGGGTCGGCTTGACTGAGAGCTCCGCAAACTTTGCGATGAGTCTTGGGCAGGTCGCCGAGATACTGCTCATGCTGTTGCTCTATCCGTCGATCCGCGCGCTGGGGATGCGGTGGACGATTGTGTTGGGCATTCTGGCATGGCCCCTTCGGTACGCCATCTTTGCGATTGGGACTCCGGCGTGGTTGGTCGTCGCGGCGCAGTCGCTACATGGTATCTGTTATGCGTTTTTCTTCGTTGGGGGGATGATCGCGGTGGAGCGGCTCAGTCCGAAAGA
>JAQBWJ010000308.1 GCA_027625215.1 Candidatus Poribacteria bacterium | reverse complement strand
GGACGAGGAGGGTCACTCGGGTCGGGTTCTGCTGGCGTCGGACGGAACCGATCTCGCCGCCGACGCCGAGCTCGCGCAGAATCGCCTTTCCCATCACGACGCTGTCGTCGTTCTCCGGCGGCTGCGTGAACGTCGCGGTGCGTTCCGTCGCGGGAGTATCGACTCCGCCCCAAGGCATCCAACCGTGATTGAACAGAATCGCGCTGAGGGCGAAGAGGATGATAAACGGCCCCGCCGACAGACCTGCGTAAAGGTGAAGGTCGCGCGTCCATCGGTAGAACAGACTCGACACATCGAATCGCATCGGCGTGGCCCCTTTTCGGATAATCGTCGCGTCAAATACCGCGCAGTTGGCGGGCGCGGGCGACGCGCTCAATGCCGATCATGTAGGCGGACTGGCGAAGGGTTAGATCGCTTCCCGCCGCCCGATTGTAGACGTTGCCGAACGCCTCGCACATGATCGACTCCAACTCCGCCTCGATCTGCGCTTCCGTCCAAGCGTGCTGCTGGACGTTCTGCGCCCACTCGAAGTAGGACACGGTGACGCCGCCCGCGTTCGCCAACACGTCGGGGACGACGAGGATACCGCGCTCTTTGAGCCCCTTGTCCACCGTCGGGATGAGCGGGGCGTTCGCGCCTTCGACGATCATCTTCGCGTTGACCGACGAGGCGTTGCCTTCGTGGATGACGTGTCCCAACGCGCAGGGGATCAGGATGTCGCACGACATGGCGAGCAGTTCGTCGTTCGTGATGCGTTTCGCGCCGGGATAGTCGGCGAGTGGCTTGCGGTCGTTCTTCCACGCGATCAGGGCGTCCACGTCGAAGCCGCCGGGGTTTAGGATGCCGCCCTCCACGTCGCTTACCGCGATCACCTTCGCGCCGGATTTTGCGTGGAACCGCGCCGTGTTCGAGCCGACGTTCCCGAAACCCTGCACGACGACCGTTTTGCCCTCCAACGTCTCACCGAGCCGCTTCATCGCCTCGCGCGAGCAGATCGCGACGCCTTGCCCCGTCGCCTGTTCGCGGCATTTCGAGCCGCCGAGATCAATCGGCTTGCCCGTCACAATGCCGGGCGAATAGCCGTGTCGCCGCTCGTATTCATCCATCATCCACGCCATCGTTTGGGCGTTCGTGTTCATGTCGGGCGCGGGGATGTCGTTGTAGACGCCGATGATAAGGTCGATGCGTTGGGTGAAGGTGCGGGTGAGCCGCTCCAACTCCGCCTGAGAGAGTTCGCGCGGGTTGCAGGTGACGCCGCCCTTCGCCCCGCCGAACGGCAGGTTCACGAGAGCCGTCTTCCACGTCATGATCGACGCGAGCGCCTGCACCTCCTCCATGTTCGCTTCGGGGTGATAGCGGATGCCGCCTTTGTAGGGTCCGCGCGCGCCGTCGTGCTGAACGCGGTAGCCGCGATAGACTTCCAACTGCCCGTTGTCGCGGTAGATGGGGACCTCCACCTGCACCTGTCGGTAGGGGATTTTCAACAGCGTTTGGATCGCCGGATCAAGACCGAGCCGTTGGGCGGCGTCATCGAAATTGAAGTGGACGCCTTCGAGCATCGTCATGCCGGAGCGGGCGTGAGCGTTCGCCATCGACGTTTTTCCCCTCGTGTATCCCTCGTTCATCTTGCGTACGGGCTGTTTGCGTTTCCGTCCATTATACGGCATCGCGGCGGCGGCTGCGTCACCCGACGAGGTTTTGCGCCGCCGTCAACGTGTTTCGCATCAGGAGGGCGACGGTGAGGGGTCCGACGCCGCCGGGCACGGGCGTGATCGCGCGCGCGACCTCTTTCGCGGACTCGAACTCCACATCGCCGCCGAGCCGATAGCCTCGCTCGTCCGACGGGTCGTCCACCCGATTCACCCCAACGTCGATCACGACCGAGCCGGGACGCAGCATGTCGCCCTTGATCAACTCCGCGCGCCCCGCCGCCGCGATGACGATATCGCCCCGTCGCGTGTATTCGCCGATATCGGACGTGCCCGTGTGGCAGACCGTAACCGTCGCGTTCGCGCGCGCCGTTTTCTGGACAAGCATGTTCATCAGCGGCTTGCCGACGATGTTCGAGCGACCGACAATGACGACATGCTTGCCATCCGGCGCGTTGCCGGTGCGCGCGAGGATTTCGAGGACGCCTGTTGGGGTGCACGGCTCCATCAGCGGCGACCCGATGGCGGCGAGACCGACGTTGTGCGGATGAAAGCCGTCCACGTCCTTGCGATAGTCCAACGACTCGATGACGCGCGTCGGGGAGATTTGCGCGGGGAGGGGCATCTGTACGAGAATACCGTGTACGGAGGCGTCGCGGTTCAACTCGTGGATGATCCGCAGCAGTTCCGCTTCGGTGGTGGCGTCGGAGAGGTTGCGCGTCTCTTCGAGGATGCCGACCTTCTCGGCGGCTAACGACTTTTGCCGGACGTAGACATGCGACGCCGGGTCGTCCCCGACGAGGAGCACGACCAATCGAGGCGTGACGCCCGTTTTCTTGACGAACGATTTGACCTCTTGACGCACTTCCTTGCGGATGGACGCCGCAATCTGGCGACCGTCGATGATTTCTGCGGGCATAAGGCGTTCTGTTTTCCCCCATTAAGATTTAGGGTGGTCGAGCGGACAGCGCGAAAAATGAGGCGAGGGTGATGCCGATGTGGTCGATGACGAAACGACGTAAGCGGTCTTCGCGGATAGCGATTGGCGTCTCGCTTGGGCTGCATCTGGTCGGCGCGTTGTTTCTCGCGCTGTATATCGCCTCGCAGGTGTTGCCGGAGGCGCTTGTCGAGTCGTCCGTTGAGATGATTCCGATCATGGAACAGGTTGAGAAACGACCGACCCCCCGAAAAGTCGCCCGCGAAACGCCGACGCCCGTCGTCCGCGCCACCGAGCGGAACATGCAGACGCGCGTCGCGTCGCCCGTAATGATACCCGAAGTCGTGCGGCGGACAACCGACTTGGTGCAGCAAACGGTTGAGATCGAGGCGCGGCGGGTCGATACGGCGCTTCCTCAAGTGACCACGCGGGTCGATCTTCAGTCCAACGCGCCGTCCCGCGTGTCCGCGCCGACGAGCACGCCGCCCGCGTCCGATTCGGGGCGCGGGATCGAGACGGGTCGCGTCAGGGCGGCGGGGGCGACGCCGGACCGTCAGGGCATCGCGTCCATCGACATTACGGGGACATCGGCGCCCGATATGTCGGAAGCGAAGTTTGTCGACCTGAAGTCGCTCTTGCCGAACGATCAACTCGGCGCGGTGCTGGTCGGCGAGGGGCGGGACGTGTCGGGGCATATCCGTCTTGTGCGGATCAAACACAACCTCGCGGACTGGTGGCAGGACCCGACCGCGATGGCGAGCCTCATCCAATGGCTCGGCGAGAACACGCGCCTCTTTGCGGACATGAAGTATGAGGGCGGATCGCTCACGCTGACGGACGACCGCATCCTCGACGCGCCGATGCTCATCATGACGGGTCACGACAAAGACCTTGTCCTGTCTCGCAACGAGTTGCAGCGGAGCGTCGATCTCGGCGTCGGCAGGTTCTCGGACGCGGAGCTCCAGATGCTGCGGCGGTATCTGATCGACCGCAAGGGGACGTTGTTCTTCGACGACTGCGGCTTCAACGGCGTTTTCGCGGAACTGATGAAGTCCGAGTTGAAGCGGGCACTGCCGGAGTACGACTTGCAGGACATTCCCCACAACCACGAGCTCTACACGATCTATTACGAACTGTCGGGACCGCCGAACGGGGCGGACGTGTTTTGGGGTTCGGAGAACAACCCGAAGGTATCGCCGTTCAAGTATCATAAGGCGATAATGATCGACGGGCGGGTCGCCGTGCTGTTCAACCGGAAGGACTACATGTGCGCGATGGAGACCGCCGAAATCCCGTCCCGCACGATGCTGCGTCTGCGCCGTTCGCCCGACGTGTACCGCTTCATGACCAATCTACTCGTCTACGCGATGAAGTACGGCGGCAATACGAACCGCGTCGATTACGCTCCCTATTGACGCGAGCCCCGCTTGTTTGACACCATAGACCCTTAGTTAAGTGCAACGTTTTGATTAGCGGCGCGTTGTTACAAAGACGGATCATCAGGTCGAGTCGTCTGTCGATATTTACCGTTTTCGGAGCGATGCGAATGAGTTTCTCTAGGTCGGCGCGGTGGACGCTCGGCGTCGTTTTGGCGAGCGTTCTCGTCTCATATGCGGCATCCGCGTTGACGTGGGAAATGACGACGGGTCCCTACGGCGGCACGGTCTACTGCCTGTGGCAGGCGGAGAACGGGGTCGTGTACGCGGGGACGGATTCGGGCGAACTGTACCGTTCCGAGTCGCGCGGCGAGTCGTGGTCGTACATGGCGACGGTATCCGACCGCTCCATCCTTTCAATGGCGATCAAGAACAACGTTTTCTACATCGGCACGGACGGCGCGGGCGTCTGGCGGTCGCTTGACGAGGGCAAGACGTGGGAGGAGATGGATCGACTCTCGCTGTTGAACCCGACGGTGCGCGCGTTGGTCGTCTATCACG
>JAQBWJ010000307.1 GCA_027625215.1 Candidatus Poribacteria bacterium | reverse complement strand
CGTCGGGGTCCGGGTCTACGACGATCAGTCGTTGCAAGACGCCGCCCTGCGGAGCCGCCAAGCCGACGCCGACCTCTCGGTACATCACGACGAGCATCTCGCGGGCGAGTTCTCGCAACTCATCCGTGATCTCGCCGACGGGCGCGGCTTTTTCGCGCAAAATCGGGTCGCCGTAGTACCGTAGCCTCAACACCGCGCTCGACTCCTTACAATTCCTGTCACTCGTATTAGCATACCCCGATTGAGTGGGTCAAGTCGCGTAGATCGGTTACGATGTAGGGAACGTTCGCCGTGTGTGACGTTCGTAGCGGTCGCGTTGGCGCGGCTTCGCTCGGTAAATGGTCGCGCCCGTCCTCGCGCATCAACAAAGATAAGGCTTCTTTCTTCCTATGAGTCGAATCGTCTGTTCGTGGTTTGCGCTGTTAGCCATATCTGCCTTCTCATCCACCTCGTTTGCCGAAAAGCCGCCGATACGTGATTTCATGGGCATCTGCGGGCACACGGTCCAGTTCAAGCCGGAACTGTACGCCCCGATCTGTCGCCTCGTCCGCGACTACCACCCCATCGGCTGGGACTTTGGCGACGAGACGGACTACGCGACGGATTTCCCCTGGGCGAGGAACCGCGTCAACTGGGAAACCGTTTACGGCTCTTGGAAGGAGTACGGGTTTACCGTCGATGCCAGCCTCATGTTCCACAATCTCAACCCGGACGATTGGGTCGATCTGGAACGGGACGCCCGCGCCTACGGCAAAGCGTTTGCGACGGCGTTCGGACCGTCGGGGGAACGTCCGCTCGTGACCTCCGCCGAGATCGGGAACGAGCCGGGTCATTATGACGACGCCTCGTATCGCCGACTGTTTGAGGCGATGGCGTCTGGGTTGCGGGAGGGCGATTCGTCGCTGCTGGTGGCGACGTGCGCCGTCACTGTCGGGGAGAGTCATCGGTACGCGAAAAGCGTCGAGGTGTTCGATGGGTTGGAATCATTGTATGACGCGCTGACGATCCACGTCTACGCGCAGGTGGAAGGATGGCCCACATGGCGGCGTTCCTATCCCGAAGACCCGTCCATCGACTACTTGCAGACCGTACAGGCGACGATTGACTGGCGCGACGCGCACGTTCCCGACAAGCCCGTCTGGATCACCGAGTTCGGTTGGGACTCTTCGACACAACCCGCGCCGTTCGACGGCACGTTCGCCAAATGGGTGGATGTGTCGGACGCGCAGCAGGCGCAGTACCTCGTGAGATCGTTTCTCGCCTTCTCGAAGATGGACGTGGATCGCGCCTACATCTACTTCTTTAATGATGAAGATGCGCCGCATGTGCACGGCTCGTCGGGACTGACGCGGCATTTTGAGCCGAAGCCGTCTTATCACGCGGTCGCGCATCTGTACGGAACGCTCGGCGACTATCGGTTCGTCCGCGCGGTGGAGGAGCGGGTCGGCGATCTTTACGTTTATGAGTTTGAGAGCGTCGCGTCGCCGGACGAGCGCGTTTGGGCGATCTGGTCGCCGACGGGCGAGGGGAAGTCGTCGCGGGTGCGGTTGAACGTCGCAGGCGCGAGGGATTTGGACGTGACGAAAATGCCGTTGAGCAGCGCGCCATCCTTCGCCGACCGAGAGATGCGCGGGGCGACGATGGCGCTGACGGTGGATGAGTCCCCCGTGTATGTCCGATTCAACGGCGTACTGCGGTTGGAATAACCACGCCTTCATTGCGCGCGGCGAATCAATTCGGCGATTTCATTTGACCCGTCGCGTCCGGACGCTTCGGCGAGATCGAGTGCGGTCCGTTCTTTGGCGTTGCGATGTTGGGTGTCCACGTCATGCGCCAACAACATTCTCACCGCTTCGATCTTGCGATCCGTCTTCTTGATAGAGGAGTGAATCGCCGCGAAGAGGGGTGTTTCGCCGCCATCATCGACGGCGTTGGGATTCGCGCCGTGCCTCAACAGCGCTTCCATCGTCTTGGTGAACCCGGCTTTTGCGGCGGTGTGGAGAGCCGTTCTGCCGCGCGAGTTTGTCGCTTCGATGTTCGCCCCCAACTTGACCAGCCGTTCGATCTCCTCCGGGTGTTCGCCGTTGTCGCCTCGACTCGCGTAGACGATGGGGGGCCATCCCATCTTGTCGCGGGCGTTCATGTCTTGGACGATGCCGTATTGTTCGAGGAGTTTGATCGCGGCAGGGTTGGTCGTTTCACCGAATTTGGCAGGATTGGCGCCGTTCTCCAAGAAGTACTTTTTGAGCGAGAAACTGTTCGACGCGATGAACAACTCCCGGCTGATGCGCTCGACATCCGCGCCTTGATCAACCAGATAGCGGACGACCTCGTGGTTGCCGCCGCGCGCCGCGTAGACCAACGGCGTCGCCCATGATGACTGTTCGACGGGACAATAACCCTTTTCGTAGCCGTGTTGCGGATGCCCGACGTTCAGCAACGACGGGTCTTCCGCGAGAAACCGTTTGACGCCGTCCAGATCGCAGAGGTACGCCGCTGTGTGGATATCCACTTTCGCGCCCTTCGACAAGAGATAGTCCGCCACAGCGTCGCGTTGGTGGTGTCGGGCGACGCAGTAGGCGCTGATCTCGACAAAATGAGGGGTGTAGTGGCAGCCGAAGCAGTCGATGTCCGCGCCTTGTTCAGCAAGGTACTGAACAACCTCCGATTTGCCTCGATGCGCCGCCTCCCACAACATCGTCCGCCCGTGCGATCCGGCGCGATTCAACCACTGCGGCATTTCCGCAAGTAGTTCCTTGACACGGTTCAAGTCGCCGCGCCCTGATGACCCAACGCCATCTCTCAGGAAGTCCAACGGTTTCGGTCGTGGTTGTTTCGCCATGCGTGTGCGCCTCACCGTCTGCAAATTGAGTCATCTGATCGATGAAAGAGAACGCCCGTCCTCTTTCAAATGGGGAGAACGGGTGTCGGGTCAACGATGTTTCGATGGGATGGCGACTATACGCCCTTTTCGTATTCTTTCGAGAGAAGGCCCATGAACCGGCGGTGGAACTCTTCGTCCGCCAGCGCGGTGATTGCCTCCGCGTGCGCGGTCCAGACGCACCGAATTGGCGATGTAGTTGACGACGGTTTCAATTGCCATCCGGTAGGACTTCTTCAGTGCGTCGATAATCTCTTGTGTCTTTGCCTCATTGGACGCGACGTTTCTTCCTTTTTCTTGCGGTATGTAGAGCCACTCCGTTCAATATGTAGTCCGTTCTCGGACGGATCGCAAACACGTCATTACGGTTGCGGATCGTTCGGCGTCGCGTCTTTGACCACGCGGAAAAATGAGACGGTCGTGTCGCCGTAGCGTTCGATGCGGACGCGGGTTAGCGCCCCATAGTGATCGGCGACGACGGCTTGTCGTTCGTGCTCGTACAGCACCACCGACGAGGCATGGGTAAGGTGTGATCCGTACCCGATGGTTCGCAATAGTTCCTGTCCCAAACCGGACGCATAGGGTGGATCGAGGAAGATGATCTCGAATCGTTCGCCCGCTTCGGCAAGCCGCAGAACGCACTGTTCCGCGTCGCCCTTTAGTACTTCAACCGCCTCTTTAGGGATCGACAAGGACTTGATGTTATCGTGGAGCGTGCGGAGGTGGTTCGCGTTCTGCTCAACAAATGTGACGTGCGACGCTCCCCGACTGTGTGCCTCGATCCCCAAGTTGCCCGATCCCGCAAACAGGTCGAGTACCCGCGCATCCACCACCTCCGACCGCAGGATCGCAAAGAGCGACTCTTTGACGCGATCCGTCGTCGGGCGAACGGCGTCGCCCTTCGGCACGCGAATCTGTCTGCCTCTTAAGGTTCCCGCGACGATACGCACGTTCGATCACCCCCTCGTCACTCAAAATGAATGATCGGTTTGATGACGCCATCCGAGTGCGACGTGAACATCTCATAGGCGGCGTTCACCTGGTCTTCTTCAAACCGGAACTCGTGGGTGATGAGCGGCGACACGTCGATGCGCCCCTGCGTGATCCAGTCCATCGCCAACGGAAAGTCGCGCTGCATTTGCGGGATGACGGAGCCGATCAACGTGAGGTTGCGGAAGAACAGTTCGCGGAAGGGGACGGGGTAGATGTCGTCGTCGGGGACGCCGAACGCGAGGATCGTTCCGCCGTCGCGTACGTGCGGAAAACATTGGGGCAACGTCGCCGTTTGATGTCCTACCGCCTCGACCACCAAGTCCGCCATGCGTCCGTCCGTCAGTTCGGCGACGCGGGCGACCGAATCGTCTTTGTTCGGATTGAGGCGATGTGTCGCGCGCATCTTCTCAGCGACGGACAATCGATGGTCGATGCCGTCAATCCCGATAACCGTCTTCGCGCCCATGTTGCTCAGAACGTGGTCGATCAACAGCCCCATCGGACCCTGACCCAAGACGACCGTGTTCGCGTGGATCAGGTTCGGCAACTTGCGCGCCGCCCAAATAACGGTCCCCAACGGCTGCGACATCAGGATTTCGTTCGAGAAGACGCCATCCGGCAGCGGGATCGTCTGTTCCGCCCGGTTCACGAAGTACTCGGCGAACCAGCG
>JAQBWJ010000306.1 GCA_027625215.1 Candidatus Poribacteria bacterium | reverse complement strand
TCACGCGAAGTCCCTCCATCAGCGATGATGAAGGAAGCATATCACACCTACGAAACGAACCACTCAGAAATGACACCCCTACTGGGTTTTGGGGATTTCTCAGACACTCTCCGAACAACAGCGCGTGTCCGTACGAGAGGTGGTGGGGCTCCTTCATATATGAGGAGCCTCCCATCCCGCCTCTTGTTCTCCTCAACCGTTCGCGTGACAATACGGTATAAGTCCCGTATCTTCCCCCAACAGCCACCCCGACCCGTCGGAGTCGCGCTTTGACCGAAACAACCACCACCGAAATCGACCCGTACTCGGCGCGTGTCCTCATCATCGACGATGAAATCGACATCACGATGATCCTTGAGATGAACCTCAAGCATCAGGGGTATACGAACACGAAGACGGTGAACGACCCTCGACAGGCGGTTTCCACCTACACCTCGTTCCGCCCCGATATCGTCCTCTGCGACTTGTCGATGCCGCATGTGAGCGGGTTCGAGGTGATCGAACAGCTGAAAGAACTGGAACGCGGTTCCTACACGCCCGTCCTTGTGATGACGGCGCTGAACGACAGCCGCAGCCGTCTACTGGCGTTTCGGTTGGGGGCGAAGGACTATCTCACCAAGCCGTTCGATTTCAATGAGGTGAACGCGCGCATCCGCAACCAACTGGAAGTGCGGCTGCTCTACAACCGACTGGCGAACTCGAACCACATCCTCGAAAACACGGTGCGGGAGCGCACGGAGGAGTTGGTCGAAGCGAACCGCGAACTGACGCGCTCGAACACGGAGTTGCGGATGTTCGCCTACATCGCGTCGCACGACCTGAAAGAGCCTGTCCGCATGGTCAGCCTGAACTGTCAGATGCTGGGCAGGCGGTATCAAGACCGGCTCGACGACGACGGGCGCACGATGATCCGGTTCGCCTCCGAAGGCGCGAAACGGATGCAGCAGTTGATCGACAGCCTGCTCGCCTATTCGCGGGTCGATACGCAGGGCGGCGCGTTCACCGAAAACGACCTGAACGTGATCGTCAACCAAGCGATTGCGGATTTGGGCGTCGCCATTGAAGAGTCCGGAGCGACGGTGACGCACGACGACCTGCCGACCTTCGTCGCGGACGGTGTGCAGATTCGACAGATGATGCAGAATCTGATCGGGAACGCGATCAAGTTTCGCGGGAGCCGTTTGCCAGAGGTACATGTGTCGGGCGGACGGACGGACGACGGGTGGCATGTCTCCGTTCGAGACAACGGCATCGGGATCGCCGAACAGTATTACGAGCGGATTTTCATGATTTTTCAACGACTTCACCGACGGGAAGAGTACCCAGGAACGGGCGCGGGCTTGGCGATCTGCAAGCGTGTGGTTGAGCGGCACGGCGGACGCATCTGGGTGGAATCGACGCCGGGCGAAGGCTCTACGTTCCATTTCACGATTCCGATTCGAGAAGAGGAGAGCGATGAACCCGCTTAATGTCCTGTTGGTGGAAGACAACCCCTCCGATGTCTATATCATTTCGGAGGCGTTGAAAGAGGTGATGACGCCGACGGCGCTGAACGTCGCGCGAGACGGCGTCGAGGCGATGCAGGTCGTTCGGAGAGAGGAAGGGCATCAGGATGACCCCCGCCCCGACCTGATCTTTCTCGACCTGAACATGCCGCGCAAAAACGGCTATGAAGTCCTCAAGGAACTGAAAGAGGACGACAAACTGCGGCGCATTCCGGTCATCATCCTGACCTCTTCAAGAGAGCAGGAGGACGTGGTCGCGGCGTACCACCTGTACGCGAACGGCTATCTGGAAAAGAAGGTCGATCTGGACGAGTATATCGGGATGCTGGAAGCGGTGATCGACCTGTGGCACGGGACGATGAAACTCGCGCCGCTCGAATAACGCGCCCTTCCCCAAAAACAACAAGGGGATCAGCCCGGTGATTCTCCTCTTGACGGCGACCATCGCAGCGGCGGCAGTCTCCTCCGGCGAGGCGTTCGGGACGGCGTGGTACGTCGGCCCGCAGGGGTCGCCGACGAACGACGGCTCCAAAGAGTCGCCGTGGGATATCGCGTCCGCGTTGGTCCAGATTGAGCGCGTCCAGCCCGGCGACACGATCTATCTGATGGACGGCGTCTACCGTCGTCGCCCGAACGAACTGTTCGAGGTGATGTTGGTCGGCGCGGAGGGACGACCCGTCCACGTTCGCCCCGAACCGGGCGCGCGGGTCGTCATCGACGGCGGGTTGACCATCCAACCGCCGACCGCCCACCTGTGGATGTGGGACTTGGAGATTCTCGTCTCAGAGCCGCGTCCGGCGCGGATCATCTCACCCGGCTCGCACCCTGAAGACCTCACTCGTCCGGCGGGTGGATTGAACATGCGCGGCGGCGACCGTTGCAAGTTCATCAACTTGGTCATTCACGATTGCAGTCAGGGCGTCAGTTGGTGGGTTGGGTCGAAGGACAGCGAACTGCACGGATGTTTGATCTACGACAACGGCTGGCTCGCGTCGGACAGAGGTCACGGTCACGCGATCTACACGCAGAACGACGACGGCGTGAAGACGATCTCCGACTGCATCATGACGGGCGGCTACTCCTACACGATGCACGCCTACGGCTCGTCGCGCGCCTTCGTGAACAACTACCTCATCGAGGGCAATGTCTGTTACGACGCGGGGACGTTTCTGATCGGCGGCGGGCGACCGTCTCACGGCATCGTCGTCGCGGAGAACGTCTTGTACGGCATGACGATGCGGCTCGGCTACGACGCGCCCCACAACGAGGACTGCGTCGCGCGCGACAATCTGATCGTCAACGGCGCGTTGCAGATCAACCGATTCAACGAGGTGTCGGAGTCGGGAAACGTTGTTCTATCCGCCGATGCGCCTCGCCCCGACGCGCCGCAGGTCATCCTTCGCCGAAATAAGTATGACCAAAACCGCGCTCACGTTGTATTACTGAACTGGGACGGGGCGGACTCGGTGGAAGTCGATTTCGACGGCTTTCTCGACGCGGGCGAGGCCTTCCGGTTGATGGACCCGCGACTGTTCTATGCGCCGCCGATCATGCGGGGCACGTACGACGGATCGCCGATTACCGTTCCGGTGGAAAGGGAGATGACTGTCTTTGTCGTTTTGAAGGGGTAAGGTTGATGAATGCGCCCGCTGTCCTGATGTTGCTTCTCGCCGCTTGGGTTATTGTGCCGATTCAGAATAGCGAAGCGGTGCGCGGGCCGTGGTCGGAGCGCCAAGATAAACCTCCGCGCGGAACACATCAACGTCGCCCTGAGTCCAACGGCGTACCGCCGTACAAATCTCCTACCGACGCCATGATCTATGCCCTGACTCCCCCAGGACTCGGTTTAGGTCATTTCTATATAGGCGACACGAGACGCGGATTGCGACACGCGGGACTTACCCTCATCAGCCTGATCGCGCTGCTCACTGCGTACGAACGTCCGTATGATGACGACGCACACGCATTGGGTCGAGCCATCGGAAATATCAGTAATGAGAACGTGACGGATGCCGCTCAGATTCTATTTATCGCCAATGCGATTTGGGCGGCAATCGACGCGCCCCGCGTCGCCAAACGGCAGAATCTGCGGCGGGAAGAACTCCTGCGGCAACAACGGGCTTGGAGACTGGAACTCTCCCCTCGTAAAGGGCGCGGTGTCGTCGCGCTGACTCATTCGTTTTGAAGGGCGAGGAGGAAGTGACGATGAATCGGTGGACGAATTTGTTTGTCGCGGTCATAGCGGCGCTATTCTTGTTGCGCGGCGCTGCCGATGCCTCTTCGTGGGAGCAAGCGCGCGACCGCGAGACACCACATCCCGAAATCTTGAAGATGAAGAAGTCACAGACCCCTGAGCAACCGCCGCAGATTCCCGAAGATCGTTCGCCGATCATTGCGGGCGTGTTATCCGCGTTTCCTCCCGGAGCCGGACTCGGACAGTTCTACGTGGGAAACACGGGACGAGGGAAAGTGCATCTCGGCGTGATGACGGCGTCGGTGGTGTTGTGGGCTGACGCTTTGATCACGGGTGGCGGTTCAAGCGGTCGCCGACGGGACTCGGAACGATGGGCGCAGGCTGCCAAGTTCGTCTACTTCGCCAACGCGCTGTCGGCGTCGTTCAACGCGCCGCTGTCGGCGATTGCCCAAAACCGCGAACGCGAGAGGCTTCTTGAAGCGCAAACGTCGCGGCTTCGGATTGAGCCCGCTGTTGATGGCGTGGGGGTCGTCGCCCGCCTATCATTCTGATCATTCTGACGAAAGGTCACGTCTCCCGACGATACCCGCCGCCCGCCCACACATCCGCCAAAAGACAAACGATCGCGATCAACGCCATCGCCGTTTGAAACGGCTGCACCCGCCTCCGACGCGCGACGTTTTCCACTCGCGTCATCGAGTCCAGGAACGGCTCCACGCTTCGGTTGGACGTGACCAGTTCCACCTCGCCGTCCGCCGCGTCGACGATCTCCCTCAACAACGCAGCGTTCAGCCGCGACGACACCAGCCGCGACGCCCGATCACGTTTGTAACCGACCAACGCGCCGTTCGCG
>JAQBWJ010000305.1 GCA_027625215.1 Candidatus Poribacteria bacterium | reverse complement strand
GCCTTGTCTCGAAACGCCGCGTCGATAGCGGCGTCTCCCGCGTCCGCGCTTACCCCAAGCACGCTATAATGATCTTGATCGTCGGCGCGAGCCATCGAACACCTTTCACCGCCACACTCAATAGTTACGACGTTGGAATAAGGAGACTCACCCAAAATGCGCGTCATCGCGGATATCTGCATTACGCCGATGGGAGTCGGCGCGTCCGTATCGGACTATGTTACCGAAGCGCACGCGATTCTGAAAGATGCCGGTCTGAACGCGACGCTTCACGCCTACGGCACGAACGTCGAGGGCGAATTCGATGCGGTTATGTCCGCCTTGAAACGTTGCCACGAACGGCTGCATGAACTTGGCGCGCCGCGTCTCTCCACGTCCATCCGGTTGGGCACGCGCATCGACAAGCCGCAAACGATGAACGACAAGGTGAACGTCGTGCGCGACAAGTTGGCGCATCGCGCGTAAGATAACGAGTCGAGTTGCGCGTTGAACATCTCAGCGGAGCGCTCCGTTCAATAGACACGCCTTGTTTCGATTGACGGTTTGCTTGGCGCTTTTGAATAGAACGGCATCGACAGGCGGAGGAGGTGAGATCATGCGTCGTGATCTTAAAAGAGAAATGAAGCGGAAGGCGATCTTGGACGCCGCCGTCAAAGTGTTTGCGCGCGACGGGTTTCATCTGTCGCGCATCGCTGATATCGCATCCGAAGCGCAAGTTGGACACGGCACGGTCTACCTGTACTTCGACGGCAAAGAGTCCGTCCTGCTGACCATCTTCGAGGAGATCATGGCGCAGGTGCTGTCGGATATTCAGCGCGCTGTCAAAGATGGTCGAAACGCTGAGGACAAACTGAGGATGCTCGCCGTTGCGTTGAACCAAATCGTCGGCGACAACCGCGAACTCGCCTCGTTGCTGCTGATCGAAACGCGCCACACGAGCCGAGTCCTGCAAGGCGGGGCGCTTGACCGTATCGGCGACTTTATCCGCTTTTTTCAAGATATCCTCCAAGACGGGGTTGCCGACGGCTCATTTCGGGGGATATCGACGCGCCGACGGTGGCGACGTTCATCTACGCCGGATTGGACGGCGTGTTGACGCGCTGGCTTCTCGAAGAGGGCAACAAGCCGCTCCAAGCCCAAATCGACGGGCTGATGAACCTCGTAATCGACGGGTTGACCGCAGCGGACTAGCGTTTCTCTCCACATCGTCCCATCCCACTCCCAGACAGTCGCTCTAGACACGACGGCGAATCCGGCGTAGGATTTTGTGCGTACGCCGTCGAACATCAATTCAACCGAACGCAAGCACCATGTCGAACGACTCAGCCGACCCGCGCCTATTTCCCGAAGACGCGACGCTTCCCCGCGCGTCGTATTCAGAACCGGAGCTCTCGCCCGATCCGCCGTTGACGCCGGAATATGTCGCTGTTTCGGAGGACTTGTCGGGGTTGAAACGGCTCGGTCGCGCGATTGACGCGGAAGGACGCATCAGCGAGAAGCGGCTCGAACTGCTCCACAAACTCGATCTGAAGACGATAGACGACCTGCTGGAAAACTACCCGCGCGACTATCTTGACCGCCGCCGAATGACCCCCATCGCAAACGCGGGGAATAGCACCGATATCGAGACGATTGAGGGGCGCGTCGTGCGTCATGAAGATGTGGCGACGCGCAACGCGAAAGGTCCCAAAGTTTCAAAAGTGATCCTGTTCGACGGGACAGGGCTCGCCGCGTTGGTGGGGTTCGGAAAACGCGCCGGATATCTGAAAATCTCGATGCGCGAGGGCGATACGGTCGTCGTCAGCGGCAAGTTCAAACGGACTGGGCGCGGTCAAGTGCCTATTGAGACGACGATGTTTGAGTACGAAGTCCTCTCCGACGAGGACGCTGAACTGATTCACACCGGACGACTTGTCTCGGTCTACCGACTCACCGCCGACCTGCCGCAGCGATATCTTCGGACGCTCATCGCGCGCGCCGTTCAGAAGCACGCGGATGATGCCCCCGAAGCGTTGCCCGTCGACATTCGCCGACGCTACAAACTGATCCATCACGCCGAAGCGCTTCGGCAAATACACCTGCCCGAATCGAATGAGGGGTTGCGCCAAGCGCGACGGCGGTTGGTCTTCGAGGAGTTCTTCTACCTCCAAATCGGGCTGTTGCTGCGAAAGAATCGGGTTGAAACAGAAGAACCCGGCATCGCCTTCGATACGGACGACAAACTCGCGCGGAGCCTGATCGATTCGCTTCCCTTCACGCTGACGAACGCCCAAATCCGCGCGACGCGGGAGATCGAGCGCGACATGCGATCCACCCGACCCATGAACCGCCTCGTTCAGGGGGATGTCGGCTCAGGGAAGACCATCGTTGCTGCCATCGCCCTGACCCACGCGGTCGCCAACGGTTATCAAGGCGCGATGATGGCTCCGACGGAAATCCTCGCGGAACAGCACTATCACACGCTGCGAACGTTGCTGGTACCCGCCGGACTCGACATCGCGCTCTTAAAGGGCGATATGAGCGCATCCGAAAAACGCGCGGCGTTGGAGCGCGTCGCGGACGGGACCGCGAATATCGTCGTCGGGACGCACGCGCTCATTCAAAAATCGGTCGAGTTTGCGAATCTCGGATTTGTCATCACGGACGAACAGCACCGTTTTGGGGTTCTCCAACGCGATCAACTCCGCACGAAGGGGATCACCCCCGATACGCTCGTGATGACGGCAACGCCGATCCCGCGTACGCTTGCGCTGACGGCGTACGGCGACCTCAGCCTGTCGCTGATCGACGAGCTCCCTCCCGGTCGAATGCCGATTCAAACAAAGCGTTTCAACGAAGGCGACCGAGATCACCTCTACAAGTTCATCGAAAGCCAATTGCGTCATGGGCGACAGGCGTACGTCATCTATCCGCTGGTTGAGGAGTCCGAAAAACTGGAGGACATTCAAGCCGCTGTCGAGGGGCATGTGGAGTTGTCCGCCGTTTTCCCGCAATGGCGTGTCGGACTGCTGCACGGACGCATGAACGCTGACGAAAAGAGCGACACAATGGCGGCGTTCAAGAATCACGACCTCGACATTCTCGTTTCAACAACGGTGATCGAAGTCGGCGTCGATGTGCCGAACGCGAACGTCATCGTGATCGAGCACGCCGACCGTTTCGGGCTGGCGCAATTGCACCAGTTGAGAGGGCGCGTCGGGCGCGGCGAGCATCAATCGTATTGCGCGTTGGTGGGTTATCCTAAGTCGGAAGACGGGCGTCAGCGCCTCGATGTGATGACGCGAACGACAAGCGGATTCGAGATCGCCGAAGAAGACCTCAAGATACGCGGTCCGGGCGAGATTCTCGGCACGAAGCAGTCCGGCATTCCCGACCTCAAGATCGCCAACCTCGTGCGAGACGGCGCGGCGTTGGAGGTCGCGCGGCAAGAAGCGACCACGTTGATCGCCGACGATCCGACCCTCTCCAAGTCGGAACACGCCGCGTTGAGGGAGATCGTCGCGCTGAAATGGCGGGGCAAACTCCGCCTCGCAACTGTCGGCTAACGCTCGCGGCGCGCACCGCACAACGTCTCGCAGGGAGAGAGCCGCGTCAACTTGACCGACCGTTGCGGAGTTTGATACATTATTCGCACCTTTTAGGAACTTGGATTGATACACATGGCTCGACTCTCGAAATGCTGCCTGACCGCCCTGATGACGCTAACCGCCGTCGGAGCCTTCGCGCAGGATGCCGCCGAACTCGCCGACCCGGACGACATTGAAGCGACCCGCAACGCCACTCCAACGCTCGCGGAGTTGGAGGACGCCGACCTTGATTTGGTCCACCCATACGCGGCGGTGGTTCGTTCGGCGATCGTACCGGGATGGGGACAGGCGCGGATCGGGCAGTATGTGCAGGGGACCGTGTTTCTCGCGGTGACGGGCGGCTTGGTGGCGGGTTGGTTCATCAAAGACCAACAGTTTCGGGACGACTACGATCACCTCTACCTTCCGGCGGTCGCGGAGCACGGCGTCACATCGGCGGAAGCAAAGGCGATCTATCTCGATGTGAACGCGGATTACAAGTTGTCGCGGACGTTCTTGATCACCGGGGCGATAGTCTGGGCGTACAGTCTGATCGACGCCTATGTCGACGCGAACATTTACAACGCGGAACTGCGCGCGAAGCGTCTATTGGAGCAGGGGAGCGACCCCCGCCTTTTCCAATTGAACATCGACCGCGAGCCGTCTTTAAGCGTGAATGTTGCGTTTTGATCAGGTACGGTTGGGCAACCGACGCATTGACGGAGTATGATTCGGGTAGAACGGCGAACGAACGAGACGGCGAGGAAGGACTAAATCAGGAACATGAACCGAGCAACACGAGTGACTATCGGGGCGTTGACGACGCTCCTTGCGACAACGGCGTGGCTCGCCGGATGCGGCGACGCCGAAGTGCCGATTGAACAAGACCCGGTGTTGGCGGAGATCAACGCCGTGCTGCGCGACAAGTGGCAAAAAGGCTATATGACCGAAGACGTGGACTTGTACATGTCCGCGTACTGGGCGGAC
>JAQBWJ010000304.1 GCA_027625215.1 Candidatus Poribacteria bacterium | reverse complement strand
TTCTCAATCAAAGAGCCATCGCCGATGACGAAGAGACCCATAACCGTCTTTATGACAGACTTGTCAATATGGGGCGATTGACGTTGCTGGCGTCCGCGATCACGATACGGGCGGCGCGCGACCTGCAACTGGTCAACGAGCAGATCGAATTGTTGGAAGCGTGCTACCGTGACTGGGAGATCGCCCTCAACACGACGGGCAAATTCTACGACGACCCTGGGTTCGACGCCCTCATCAAAGAAGCCGAACACGCTTTTTCGAACACGGACGAAAACGGACTGACATCAGATGATCGGGAGGGGATTCGGCGGGGTATTGCCGATATTGAAGCGGGTCGAGTCTATACGGACGAGGAAGTCGACGAGATTTTATCTGGCAAAAGAACACCGTGAGCGAGTCATGGATACCTCGTGAGATTAAGTGATCAGTTCAGGCATTGAAGAGTTTATCCCGTATTCCTGAACCGCGCCGTTCTTTACTGCGCCGTCGACTTCAGCGTTTCGCCGATACAGGTTTCGGGAAATGGGAACCACTCAAAGGCGATTTGAACGGATATCACAAGTTACGTATCGGGCAGTACCGGTTTATATGCCAAGATTTGGACAGCAAGTTAGGGGAATCCGCGATCGTCATAGTCGATGTCGGTCCACGAGGTCAGATATATCATCCCTAGTCGTTTCAAAACGATTGACCAATTGCCCGCTTAATATCCCATCGAGCCTATCTATTTTCTGTTCGCAATGTGAAACGTATCCATACAACCGATTTTTACCGAGTTGGAAACGCCCGTCCCCGAAGGCGTCGTAAAGGGGTAGTTGTGTGAAGCAACGGCTACGGCGTAACTCGCGCCGACAACGCCATTCCTGACACGATCTTCGCGGCGGCGTCTTGTATCACCTTCGAGACAGAACAACGACACGGATATCGCGCAGGTGAGTGTCGAAACCGCGTAGCCGCGCCGTTAATCACCCACCCCTGAAACATCCGACCGAATCCCCGCGTTTAACGGACAGAGCGCGTACGTTGAGGGCGAGGCGGTGAGCGGGATAACGTCCTCCCGTTGCCTTCCGAACGCGGACGCCGTACAGTTTTTTTGAAGTGGCGTTCGCGCGGTGACGAGACGGGGTTGATGCCCTTGTTCCCACACCCCCAATCTCGCGCGTTCGCCGTCTTCACGTTAATTGGTAGGGGAAATCGCAACATGGCGTTCGGAGTGTTGTCCGGCGTTAAAGATCGCCTGACCGAGATGCAGTTGGGGAGGGGTGAAGGCGCGTTGAAACGCGACAAACCCCAAGCCGCCCTCGACATCTTCGGCAAGGTGATCGAATCGCTGGAAGACCGCTACAAGGAAGAATCGGAGATGCCCGATTCCGCGAGAGCGTTGTACGGACGCGCCCTGCTGCTCCGAGCCCGCGCCCTAGCGATGAACCGCAACGTGAACGCTGTCGCCGCCTACCTCCGCGCCCGACAGCGCGTCCCGCTTGAGGAAGACGACATCGAGTTCGTCGCCGACCACCTGATCAGCACATTGCCGCGCACCTTCATGGCGTTCCCGGTCTACGTCGATTGGTACGAACGCGCGTCCGACCCGATGGACGCGGAGGCGAAACTGCGTCATATCGCCCGCATCGAGACGGACGAGGACGCGGGCGACTCGCTGTTCGACATCAAACTCAAACTGAACGAGTACTTCGCGGCGCATTTCCCCTCGTGGCTCTGGACACTGGAACATCTGGCGAACTCGTACGAAATACGCGGCGACATGGACGCCTCGCATTCGTGTCTTGTCGAGTGGCGCGTGCGCGACCCTGAAAACGCGACGGTGCGCTGCCGCGAGCGGATCGTCGCGGCGAAGCGACACCTGCAGAACCGTCAGACGCTCGAAGCGTTGTCCGCATATGAGGCGGCGATGCTGTCTGGAGGCGACGAAGCCTCCGACGCAGCGTACCAACTGCTCGCGGCGGCGCAACAGACGCGACTTGGGCGACCGCAGATACGCCGCATCCGCCGCACCTTCGAGCAGTACGCCCTCCACACGAAGGACGCGGAACTCCTCGCCGAATACGCCTTGTGGATCGACGCCTTCGACACCGCCGCCTCCCTCTCGATGTTCCGTCGCGTGCTGGAGATCGACCCGACGCACGACCGCTCCCTGTGGGAGTTGGCGAAGCGCGAATACCAACGCAACGAGCCGAAGCACGCCCTCGACCTCGCGGAACGCTACCTCGACCGCAACCCGACCGACGAACGCGCCCGCGCCTTCGCCGCCCACATCGCGGGCGAACGCGGCGACTACGAGCGTGTCATCGACCTGATGGAAGCCGTCTCCCACCACACCTCGACGCAGGCGTTGTTGTTCGGCGAGGCGTTGATGAAAGCGGACCGATTTGAGGACGCCGCGACCGCGCTCGATGACATCGACGCCGAAGACTTGGACGACGCCGATCTTGTTCGGTTGGAATGTCTGCGCGCGGACATCGCCTTTGAGCGCGGCGAGTTTGAGTCCGCCGTCGAGCGATACTCGACGCTGTTGGAAGACCATCCCGACGACGCGACGCTTTGGACGCGACTTGGGCGCACGTACCTCCGGCAGGGCGAGTGGAAGGAAGCGGCGAAAACGTTTACGAAGGCGTTGGAGGTGGACGAACACGCCTACATCGCTCGAAACGGGCGGGCGCAGGCGTTCTATCGCTACGGCGACACGGACGCCGCCGCAAAAGACTTCCGTCGTTCGCTGATGACGAACCCTCGACAGCCGAACACGCTTTACGCCATCGCCCGCTGCGTGATGCGTAAACAGCCGGACTTGGCGAAGTCGTTTTTGGTGCGCGCCGTCGATGAGCGCCCCGATTTCCGAGCGGCGTGGCTCGCGTTGGCGCGTCTCCACGAGAACGGCGAAAACTGGAGCGGCGCGGCGCACGCCTACTCGCAGATCATCGAACAGGACGAAAAGGCGGGGCGAACGCGAGACGCCGCGATTTCCAACCGACACGCCCACGTCTCGATGCGCGGCGGCGACTTCAAGACGGCGAAGGCGATCCTCGAAGCGCGGTTGGAACAGGGCGAAGACGAAACGCTGCTCTACTATCTCGGCTACTGCTGCTATCACACGGGCGACCTCAAGGGCGCGGCGGAGCGGTGGCGCGCGTCGCTGCTGCGGCGGGACGATCCCGCGCTGCGGACCGATCTCGCGTGGCTGCACATTCGGCTGGCGGATGCCTCCCTCGCGCGCGACAACCGCGTCGAGATGATCCAGCACTGGAACACCGCCCGCGAAACGCTTCCCGACGACGTGATGGAGGGCGCGCTCATTCAACGGTGGGCGAAGGAGGCGTTGACGCGCCTAAAAAACCGCCCGACACCGCGCGACGTTCAAAACGCCCACGACCTGATGACCGACGTGCTTCACCACGAGCCGGACAATCCGTCATACCAAATGATCGCCGCGTTGTGCGCCGCGCGCGTCGGCGATTGGGGTCTGGCGGAGGAGATCATCAAACCGCTCACGCGCGACGAGTGGTGGATGAATCCGGCGACCTATCTGCTCGGCGTCTGCCGTCACGAGCAAAACCTGTTCGACCCTGCCGTCGCCATCCTGGACGCGAAACGCGATTGGGGTCGGTGGGAAGTCGAGGCGCAGTCGCTGATGGTGCAGGTGCATCTCGACGCAGACGACATTGAAGGGACGGCGCGGGAGTTGGCGATGCTCCGCGCGATGAGCCCCGAAGCGTGCTCGGCGGACGCCGCCGTGTCGGTCTTCCTCAACATGAAATGTTGGCGTCACGCCCGCGAGTTGATTCAGGACGCGCCCGTCGATGCGCGCACGCCGTTCATGCACTACGGTCTCGCCGTTTCCGCCTTGATGACGCAGCGCGAGACGGAGGGGCTCGACTACCTCGACCAAGTCACCGAAGACTCCGAGTGGCACTCGCAGGCGCAGGCGCTCCGCAAGATCGGCTACAAGCGGCGCGCCTTGCGAGCGTTCCAGACGCTTGGGTGGGAAGAGGTCGTCGAATCGCTGGAACAGGTGATGGAGACGGACGAAAGCGACGATACCGTCCCGCTGTGGCTGGAACGGGCCCGCGACTTTGCGATCCTCTCCCGTTGGGACGCGCACGACGGCGACCGCATCGTAGAGCGGTGGCGCGCGCGTCTCGGCAAGGAGCCGCGCAATATCCGCCCGCTGCATCAATGGGCGGTCTTCGCCTATTGGATGGCGCAAACGCAGCCGTCCCCTGAGCGATGGCGCGCGGCGATGTCGCTGTGGGGCACGCTGCTGAACCAGTCGCAGTATTGGCAGGCGTGGGCGTCGGCGCGATTGCGTCGTCACGACCCGAACACCTGGGGCGGCGCGTCGCTGGAGGAGCAGTCATGGCAGTTGCAGCCGATCATCCGCAACCTCCGCAGCAAACTGATGACCCAACTGACGACCGACATGACGGACGCGACGCTCCGCATCAAAGGCACGCCCGACGAACTGGACGACCTGCTCGGCGACTTCCTCCGCGAGTACCAGACGGCGGAACTGTGGCACGAATGGCTTGAATCGAACCCCC
>JAQBWJ010000303.1 GCA_027625215.1 Candidatus Poribacteria bacterium | reverse complement strand
ATGCGGACTGGCTCACCTCGTCGAACAACCCTTGGTTTGCGCGCGCGGTCGTCAACCGTTACTGGGCGCACTTCATGGGCAGGGGCATCGTCGATCCCATCGACTGGTGGGGCGTCGACCGACAGCCGACCCATCCCGAACTGATCGACTGGTTGGCGAACGATTTCGTCGCGCACGGCTACAATCTCGACTACCTCACGCGCGCGATCATGAACACGCAGGCGTACCAACGCTCCGCGAAAACGACCGAGAAGAACAAGCGCGACGAACAGTATCTGACCCACGCGCGCATCCGACCGCTCTCGGCGGAACAGTTGTTCTACTCGCTGTTGGAGGCGACGAACATCGAAAGCCGCACGAAACTGCGCCGCGAAGACGTGAACGCGCTCCGACGCGACTACCTGAGCCGCTTCCGCTTCGTCTTCGGCAACGATGAGATGGACGCTGAGGAGATCAACAAGGCGACGATCTCGCAAGCGTTGATGATGTTGAACGGCACGATTGTGAACAACGGCAGCCTCAGCAATCAGGGAACGCGGCTCGCGCGCATCCTCAGCACGGAGGTCGCCGACGACCGACGGGTTGATCAAATCTACCTGTCGGTGCTCTCGCGCTATCCGACGGGCAAGGAGCGCAGTTACTACCGCAACTACATGAAGAGCAGTTCCTACCGCAACAAGAACAGCGCCTTCGAGGACTTGTACTGGAGTTTGCTGAACTCCGCCGAGTTTGCCAGCAACCACTGATTTTTTCGATGGGAAAACGAAGGGGAACACGACCAATGGCGGAGAACACCCGACGCGAATTTCAACAGCCTAAGGGCGAATCGAACGCGGAACATCTGATCCGCAAGCATCTCTCCCGACGTACGTTCCTGAAAAGCGGGATGTACGGGATGATGTCGGCGATGTTCCTGAACGACATTTTGTCGACCGGACGCGCCGCGACAACCGCGATGCCGACTGCGAAGCACTGCATCATCCTGTTCATGAACGGGGGTCCCTCGCAGACGGACACGTTCGACCCGAAGCCGAACCACGCGAACGGCGGACCGTTCAAGGCGATCAAAACGAGCGCGCCCGACATCATGCTGGGCGAACACCTCCCGCGACTCGCCGAGCAAGCGCACCACATGACGCTCCTGCGCTCGATGGAAACGCGCGAGGGCAATCACGGACGCGCCCGCTACCTGATGCACACGGGGTATCCTCCGACCAACTCGGTCACGCACCCGACGTTCCCGTCGATCCTGTCGTCGGAAGTCGGCGACGAGGACTTCGACTTGCCGAACGCGGTGGCGATCAACTCCCCCGCGTTCGACGCGGCGTTTCTCGGCGCGGGCAACGACCCGTTCTACATTCCCGACCCGATGGCGGGCGTCGAAAACCTGAAGTACTCCGGCGACATGTACCCGGGACGGTTTCGCGCGCGCATGGATTTGGTGTCGTTCCTGAACGACGAGTTCGCCAAAAGCACGACGAACGAGGCGCTCGACCGCGAGGCGATCTACGACAAAGCGGATCAGTTGATCCACTCGCCGCGCACGACCGCGTTCAAACTCGACCAAGAGCCGATGGCGTTGCGACAGGCGTACGGCATGAACCAGTTCGGTCAGGGCTGTTTGATGGCGCGTCGGCTGATCGAGTCGGGCGTGACGTGCGTTGAGGTGTCTCTCAGCGGGTGGGACACGCACAACGACAACTTCACGTCGCTTGAAAACTTGCTCGGCATGGTCGATCCGGCGATGTCCACGTTGATCGCCGACCTCGACAGCCGCGACCTGTTGCACGAGACGCTCGTCATCTGGCTCGGCGAGTTCGGACGCACCCCCAAAATCAACAACAACGAGGGCAGAGACCACTTCCCGAACGGCTGGACGGTCGCCATGGCGGGCGGCGGCTTGAAGGGCGGCAGAGTCATCGGGGCGACGGACGAGTCGGGCGAGAAGATCGTCGATCAGCCCGTCAAGACGACGGACTACTTCTACTCGCTGTGCCGCCTGTTTGGGGTTGATCCGACGAAGGTGAACTACTCGCGCATCGGGCGTCCGATCAGTATTGTCGATGGCGGGGCGGATGTGCCGGGGCTGCTCGCTTCGGCGTGACGTTGAAGCGAGGGATGATTCCATATTGATGTGAGAGGGGCGCGACACGTTCGCGCCCTTTTTCGTTGTACGCGGGGTGTTGCGTGTTTGACGGGTACGACGGTTTCAGGCTCGGCGAGGACGGTTGTGTTGCCACAAAACCGTCCATCCACGCCACCTGTCACCGTGAGGAGGCGATTACCGTCGCCGCCGTGCCGATCTCCTCCGATCCCTGCATCAACCTCGTTGCACGATCCGCCATCCCGCCCCGTGTCATTTTGAGGCTCCGTGCCGAAGAATCCCGACCCCCTCACCACAAGCGCAATACCTATAATATGCTCGGCGGACTCATCAGCATCTTCGCCAACAAACTCGCCCGCCGCGCGTGAAGTGCTCCCCCGTGTCATTCTGAGGCTCCGCGCCGATGAATCTCTCGCCTCAACCCTCGCCGATGTGGAACTTCGGGAGAGAGATCGTTACGTCGCTTCGTCTCCTCACGATGACAGGTGGGGGTGGGTTGACGCCAGCGGTTCCACCAGACGTCATCGCCTTGACCACAATGTTCTCTTGTGAAGACGATGTCACTCCGCTGTTTGTGACCACTCCCCGGCGACCGTCCGTAGTTCAACTTGCCGCGATACGAAGAGTCTTGTTACGATCTCGCGCGCGGGCGGCGTCACATCGTGCGTGGTCAACCATCATTTTGGAGCAGATTCAACGATCCCAAGACCGACGGACGATGAGTTCAGCAGAGGTCAGGATGAACAAGCAACGATTTCTCATACTGGACGCATACCCGCCGCCTCCCGCGACGTACCCGATCTGCCGCGATTTGATCGCGCTCGGTCATGAAGCGGTCAATGCCGGACCCCAAACGGCGTCGTTCATCCGCGAGGAGGAGTTCCGCAGTTTCGTCCCGGAATATCAGCATCATTTTATTGCTCCGGACGAGTCCATCCTCCGGGTCATCGACGAGATCGGTTGGGTTCCCGACGGCGTGATCCACCTCTCCGGCAGTTGGCCCCGCGACTTGGACCGATGCCCCGCGCCGACGCTCCTGATGCACATTCACCACCAACGGTTCGCCAGTTCGTCGGAACGCCATCTTTGCTACTATGATCGCGTGTTGATGCTGCTCGGCAGCGCGCCCGTCTACGCCGCGCGCGGTTATGATCATGTCGTCGCCGGAGAGCTCAAGTGGTTTCCACCTTGGCATTTGCCGCATTTCGAGCCGAGAGAGCGAACAATCGACGTGTCGTTCGTCGGTCGGCTGCACCCGCCCGCTTCCAAAGAGCACCGATTTCGCAGTTGCCTCATGGCGCGGATTCTCCAACTCGTCCGCGAGGGGACGCAGGTCTTCATTCAGGGAAGCGGTGTCGGATACTTGACGGTGCAGGGTATCTATGCGAGTTCGCGGATCGTTCTCGATTACGGCACGGAAGGTCGGCATCTGACCTCTCGCGGCTTGGAAGCGTTGTGGTCGGGGGCGATGCTGTTGATCCCCAAGCCCGGTATCGGAGAGCGCAACCCTTGGCACGATTCGTTTGAAGACCGCCGCAACGTCGTCTACTTCGAGAGCATCGGCGACGCGGTTGAGTTGATCAGACACTATCTCTCCCACGAACGCGAACGCGATGAGATCGCACACGCCGGACAACAACTCGCGCGCGACGCCGTCCTCGACTGGAAGAACGATCTTGGCGCGCTCATCTTGAACGCCTTTCACCACGTTCCTCCGGACTTCCTGCGACAGCGGACGGAGCGGCTCGCCCGTTTCGGTGTGGACAACCGCCGGAGAACGTTGGATATCGCGCTGGACACTTGGGAAAACACCAAAGACGCCAAGCGAGCCATCGAGTTGTACGAAGCGATCCCCGGATGGGAAGACGACCTGTATCTCAGGCGTTGCCACGCGACGGCGGAGTTCAGTCACGACGACCACGCTTACAGCCGCGACATCAACATTATCTTGGACAAGATGCCCGACGATCCGTTCGCGTTGTTCACGCTCGCCATTGCCGCGTTCAATCGACACACGCTTATCGGGGTTGAAAACGTGATCAACGTCAATCGCATGGCGATACAGGCGATTGACCGCGCGGACCCGGCTCAGATCGACCCGAACGAAGTCATCGGACCGTACATCACCCTGTCGAACATGAGTCGGTTCCAGTTGGAACTGGATGAAATCTGCTACGCGCTGCCGCCCGGCGCTGATCGGTCGGGTCGCGCGCTTCAACTCTGCTCGTTTCAACTGCATCGCAATCTCGGCTATGTGTTCTTGGGCTTGCGGGACTGGGGACTGGCTCATCAAGCGCTCCGCATCGCCGAACAGATATTCCCGGACGATGCGCTGACGCTCGCCTACATCGGGAGATGCCTGTCCGGTCTTGGGCGCACAACCGACGCCATTTCGTCCTATCGTCGCGCGATTGCGTTGGAACCGTTTATGACGGAAGCGGTCATCGACTTGA